>NZ_JBOCEF010000078.1:0-11864 GCF_050586345.1 Rhodovulum sp. DZ06 | reverse complement strand
AGTTTTTCTTTTTGCGTGGAGGGGGGGGGGGGGAAAAAAAAGGGGAGGGGGGGGGGGGAGGTGTTTTTTGGGGGGGGGGCGCCCCCCCCCCCCCCCCCCCCCCCCCCACACCCCCTCCCTCCGCGGCCTTTTTGGGCGTGGCGCGCGGCATCTGCGTCTTGCGCGGGCGGCGGAGGGCGCGCATCCCCCGACCCTCGCGCTTTCCTGCCAGGATAAAGGGGGTTTCAAGGGGGGCTTGCCCCCCTTGATCGGGGGACCGGGGGCGGAAGCCCCCGCAACCGCCCCCCACGCCCCGCATTCCCCCCCGCAACCCGTCCCCCCCGCGACCCCGCGTCCCGCGCCGCCGTCGCCCCTTGCATCGCGGCGGCGGGGCGTCCTAGCTCGGGGGCGTTTCTTGGCCGCGCGAGGCGCGGCGCCTTGATGGATGCGACATGAATTTCCTCGATTCCGTGGGCCGTCACAGCGGCCGGGCCCTTCTGGGGCTGATCCTGGTCGGCATGGCCCTGCGCCTTTACCCGCTGGCGATGGGCCCCGAGGGCGCGGCCTGGGTCTACATGACCGAGGACGGCTACCTGATGGCGACGGTGGCGCGGAACATGGCCATCGGCCTTGGCATGTCGGTGTCCGAGGGGACGATCCAGACCAACGGCGTGCAGCCGCTGATGACCTTCGTGCAGGCGGCCTGCTTCGCGCTGGCGGGCGGGGACAAGGGCGCGGGGCTGATGCTGGTGCACCTTGCGAACGCGGTGATCTCGGCCGGGGCGATCGCGCTGGTCTACCTGTTCGCGCGCCGCGCGCTGGCGGCGTTCTCGGCCTCGCCGGTCTTCGCGCTGTTCCCCGCCGCGCTCTGGGCCTGCGGGCCGCTGCTGGTCTACCATTCCATGAACGGGCTGGAGACGGGCCTGTACCACCTGTCGATCCTGGCGGCGATGCTGCTGTTCGGCCGCCTCGCGGCGCTGGAGCGGGAGACGACGACGGCCGAGCGGATCGCGCTCGGGGCGCTGCTGGGCATCTGCTTCCTGTCGCGCAACGACGCGGTGTTCCTGGTGCTGGCGGTGCTGATCACGCGCGCGGTGCAGACGGCGGTGCAGGGGCGGCCGTGGAAGGCGCTTGCGCGCGAGGGCGCGACGGCGGGCGCGGCGGCGCTGGTCTTCGCGGCGCCCTGGCTGGTCTACAACAAGGTCAATTTCGGCTCGATCGTGCCGATCAGCGGCTCGGCCCAGTCGACCAATACCGAGCTCGGCCAGAACCTGCGCGGGCTGCCGACGACCCTGTTCGAGCACATGGCCCCGATGTTCCCGGTTCCGGGCAAGATCGGGCAGGAGCCGGTCCTGCTCTGGGGCATGACCGCGGTCATCGCGCTGGTGGTGCTGGCCTATGTCGCGCTGGCGCTGCGCCGCCGGGCGCTGGGGGCGGACATGGCGGCCTGGCTGCTCTTCATCGCGATGCTCTCGGGCTATTACGGGCTGTTCTTCGGGGCCGGGCACTTCCTGTCGCGCTACACCTCGCCGGGGGCGATCCCGCTGATGATCGCGCTGACCGCGGTCGCCGTGGCCGCCGCCCGCGCCATCGGGCGGGACGGCGCCGAGAAGGCGCTGAAACTCGCCGCGGTGGGCTGCGTGCTGCTCGCCGCCGCGCTGACCGCGCGGGCCAGCGTCTTCGGCGCCCATGCGCAGGGGCACCGGCAGGTGGTTGAATGGGCCGCGGCCAACGTGGCGGACGACACCTGGGCCGCGGCGGTGCAGACCGGCACGCTCGGGTTCTGGCATGACCGGACCATCAACCTCGACGGCAAGGTGAACCCCGCCGCGCTGAAGGCCCGGATCGAGGAGGGCGACGTCTTCAACTACCTCGTCGCCGAGGAGCGGATCGAGGTGCTGGTGGACTGGGCCAACCTGTGCAGTTGGCTCGACGGGCGCAACGCGGCCTTCGCGGCGGCGTTCGAGCAGGTGGCGTACGACCGCAAGGCCAATCTCTGCGCCATCCGCCGCGCGGAGTGACGGGCGCGGGCGGCCCCTCTTTCGGCCGCCCGCCGGGCCCGCGGCCCGGGCGCGCGATGCGAAAGGCCCCCGCCGGGCGCGCCGGCGGGGGCCTTTTTCCTGCGCGGGCCGCCCCCGGTCCGGGCGGGGGCGCGCGGGTCAGGCGTTGTCGGCGGTGACCGCGGCGTGCATCCGGTCCAGCAGGTCCGGCGCGGCGGAATTCACCCGGTTCCAGGACGGGATGTAGGCGGCCTCGTTCGGCGCCTCGAGGAAGATCTTCCCGGCCTCCAGCAGGTTGCCCGCGAACAGCTCCACCGCCTTTTCCTCGGCATGGCGGTCGAGGCTGAGCCCGTTCATCCGCGCATCCGCCTCATAGAGGTCGATCATGTCGAGCGCGACCCGCAGGTAGGTGGCCTTGAGGGTGCGGAAGGTCTCGTCGTGGAACACCTCGCCCTCCAGCGCCAGCTTGCGGATCAGCGCCTTGCAGATGTCGATCGACATGCGCGACAGGCCCGCGGTCGCGTCCTCTTCGGACAGCGGCTGGTGCTTGTGGTCATAGCGGTCGGCGATGTCGACCTGGCAGATCGCCCGCGGGCTCAGGTGGCGGCGCACCTCGGCCAGCACCCCGATCTCCAGCCCCCAGTCCGACGGGATCCGCATGTCCCCGAGGATCGCGGCGCGGATCGCGAACTCGCCCGAGAGCGGGTAGCGGAACGCCTCGAAATACTCCAGCGTCTCGCGCCAGCCGATGGTCTTGCGCAGCGCGATCAGCAGCGGGCGCACCAGCAGGCGCACCACGCGGCCGTTGAGCTTCTCGTCCGTCAGGCGCGGGTAGAAGCCCTTGGCGAACATGTAGCGGAAGGCGGGGTTGGCGACCGGGTACATCAGCTTGGCCAGCATGGACCGGTCATAGGTGGTGATGTCGCAATCATGCAGGCCGATCACCTCGGAGCGCCGGTCGGCCAGCACGTAGCCGTAGCAGTACCAGACGTTGCGGCCCTTGCCCGGCTCCTGCGGGGCGAGGCCCTGGGCCTCCAGCTCCTCGTGGATCGCCTTCAGCCGCGGGCCGTCGTTCCACAGGATCGTGTGCCGCTGGGGCAGGACCGAGAAGTATTCCTGCGCGTGGCGGAACTGGTCTTCATGTGCGCGGTCGAGGCCGATGACCACGTTGGAGATGTAGTCCGCGCCCTTGAGCTGCTCGACGATGTTGGCCAGCGCGGGGCGTTCGAGCTCGGAGTAGAGCGCGGGCAGCACCAGCGCCATCGGGCGGCGCTGCGCGAACTGGCGCAGGTCGGCCTCGAGATCCTCGGTCGAGCGGCGGCGGAAGTCATGCAGCGTGGTGATGACGCCGTTCTGGTGGAAATCGGCCATGTCGAAACGTCCTTGCGGGTTGGGCGGCGGGGCGGCGCGGGGGCGCGCGCGACCCTCCGGGGTCTGCGCCCGGCGGCGGGACCGGGCCGGGGGCGGGCGTCGCGGCCCGCCGGGAATGCGGTGCGGGCGTCGGGCCCGCGGGAAAGACGGCGGGCCTGGGGCCCGCGGGGAAGGCGGCGGGCCGGGGCCCGCGGAACTGGCGGCGCGGGCCTCAGCCCTTGCCGCGGATCTCCTCCAGCGTCGCCAGCGTCTCGGCGGCCCAGCCCTCGGGGCCCGGCGCGGCGGCGGTGCGGACATGCCCCGGCGCCTCGCCCTCGGGGAAGGGCGCGGGGCCGGAGGGGTTGGGGATGATCACGCCGATATCGGCGGCGGCCAGCATCTCGGCGTCGTTGGGCGCGTCGCCGAGGGCCATGGCCGGGCAGGGGGCGAAGCCGGCGCGGATCTCGGCCATGCGGGCGGCCTTGTCGGCGCCGGGCAGCACGTGGATGAAGCGCCCGCCGCGGCGGATGGTCAGGCCGGAGAGGGCGAGGGCGGATTCGAACCCCTCGAGCATCTCGTCGTCGCCCAGCCAGACGCCGGGTTCGGAGAACTCGCGGGCATGGGCGCGCTCGGCGTCTTCAAGCGGCAGGCCGGTGCGCTTCGCCACTTCCTCGGCCGTCCAGTCGCCGAAGCCCTGGAAGGCGCGGCGCAGCTCGGTCGGAAGATCGTTCAGCCGGGCGCGGATGTCGTCGATGCAAGGCTCGGGCGCGCCGGGGCCGATCAGCCCGGCGCCGTTCTCGACGATGGCGGGGCCGGAGAGGCCCAGCGCCTCCATCAGCGGCGCGACCTCGGCCCGGGTCTTGGAGGTCGCGGGGATGACGACCGCGCCCGCCTCGGCCAGCGCCGTCAGGGCGTCCGCGGCGGGGGACCAGTCATAGGTCTCGTGATCGAGGAGGGTTCCGTCGAGATCGGTGAAGACGAGGAGCGGCGGCGGCGCTCCGTCCGGGGTGGTCATGCAGGCTCCTTGCCTCGGCCCTTGGGACTCAGACCCTAACGCGGCGGGGCGCGAAGGCAAACGCCCCGCGAGGCGCCATTGCGCCGCGGGGCGAAGGTGGGCAAGGAAAACCCGAACGCGGTCAGCGTGTTATAAGGGGCCGCGCGGGGGCCGGGCGCGCGCGCCGCCCGCTCCCCCCGCCGCAGTCCCCGCCCGGCAGGCTCAGCCGCCGGTGTGGGACATGTGGCGGGTCATCCTGCCCCCGACCTTCTGGCGCGAATAGTCGAAGTCATGGCCCTTGGGCTTGTGGCTGATCGCGTGGCGGATGGCGTCCCGAACGGGGGCGTCGTCGCCGGGGTTGTCGCGCAGGGCCTTCCTCAGGTCGAACTCCGTCTCCTGCCCGAGGCACTGGAACAGCTGGCCGGTGCAGGTCAGCCGCACGCGGTTGCAGCTTTCGCAGAAATTATGCGTCAGCGGCGTGATGAAGCCGATGCGCCGCCCGGTCTCGGCCACGTCCACGTAGCGCGCGGGCCCGCCCGAGGAATGGGGGCTGTCGGTCAGCGTCCAGCGCTCCGCCAGCTTCGCCTGCACGTCCGAGAGCGGCCAGTACTGGTCGAGGCGCAGCCCGTCGCCCATGTCCTCGCCCATCGGCATCACCTCGATGAAGGTGATGTCCATGCCGCGGCTCCCGGCGAAGGCGACCATGTCGTGGACCTCGTCGTCGTTGACGCCCTTCAGCGCCACGGCGTTGAGCTTGATCGCGAGCCCTGCGTCCTGCGCCGCGTCGATGCCCTGCATCACCTGCTTGAGGCGGCCCCAGCGGGTGATGTCGGCGAATTTCTTCTCGTCCAGCGTGTCGATGGAGATGTTGACCCGGCGCACCCCGCAATCGGCGAGGCTTTGCGCGTGGCGCGACAGCTGGGAGCCGTTGGTGGTCAGCGTCAGCTCGTTCAGGTCGCCCGAGGCCAGGTGGCGGGACATCGACTCGAAGAAGGTCATGATCCCGCGGCGCACCAGCGGCTCGCCCCCCGTGACCCGCAGCTTCTTCACGCCGAGCGACACGAAGCTGCTGCACAGCCGGTCAAGCTCCTCGAGCGTCAGCAGGTCCTTCTTGGGCAGGAAGGTCATGTTCTCGGACATGCAGTAGACGCAGCGGAAGTCGCAGCGGTCGGTCACCGAGACGCGCAGGTAGGTGATCGCCCGGGCGAAGGGGTCGATCAGCGGCGCGAAACCGGCGTCGGCGGTCGTGGTCATGTCGGCTTCTCCCCGGGGTGGTGCGAGTGCGCGAAGGTAGGGAAGCGGGGCCGGGGCCGCAAGGCGGCTTGCCGCAGGGCGGGACCCCGACCAAAGTGGCGCCCGGCGCGCGGGACGGGGCGCTGCGGCGAAGGATGGGGCGATGACGGGCGAGGACAAGGGCGCCGCGGGCGGCGCGGATCCCGCGGCGCTTGAGAGCTGGGAGGCGCTGGCCGAGCGCTATGCCGCCCGCGCCGGGGACAAGCCGCACAACGCCCATTACGACCGCCCGGCGGTGCTGGGCCTGCTGGGCGACGTCGCGGGGAAGCGGGTGCTGGATGTCGGCTGCGGGCCGGGGTTCTACGCCGGGGCGCTGCTGGACGCGGGCGCGGCCGAGCTGGTCTGCACCGATGCGAGCGCGAAGATGGCCGCGCTCTGCGCCGCGCGGCTGGCGGGGCGCCCCGGCGTGCGGGTGGAGCGGCGGGCGATCGAGGACGGGACCGGCGTGCCGGACGGCTGGGCGGACGCGGTCTGCGCGCCGCTCTGCCTCGATTACGTCGCGGACTGGGACGCCGCCTTCGCCGGGTTCTTCCGCGCGCTGCGGGCGGGCGGGGTCTGCGTGGTCTCGGCCTCGCACCCCGCCTTCGACGCGGAGTATTTCGCGACCGAGCGGTATTTCGAGGTGGAGCGCGTATCGGCGGAGTGGGGCGGCTTCGGGGACCCGGCGCCGGTGCACGGGTTCCGGCGCAGCCTGCAGGATTTCGTCAATCCCGCGCTGCGGGCGGGGTTCGTGTTGGAGGAGCTGCACGAGCCGCGCCCGACCGAGGGGTTCCGGACGCGCGATCCGAAACGCTTCGCGCGGCTGGAGCGGCGGCCGGGATTCCTGGCGATGCGGCTGCGGCGGGGCTGAGGCGGGCCAGGCCGGGCGGAAGGCGCGGCCTCGGGGGGACGAGCCCCCCGCTCGGCCGCGCCTCGCGCGCCTGGGGAGCGGGGGCGTGCGGGCCGGGCGCAGGGCGCGCGGGCGCGGCGGCAGGCGTGGCGCGATGGATCGTCGGTGAAGCGCGCGGGCGGCCGCGCGGGATCGCAGCGGGCCGCGGGCGAGGGGCAGGCCGTCGCCGGGGGCGAGGACCGGCTTTCGCGCCGGGCCGCCAGAGGCTGCGCATGGTCTGCGCCCGTCGAGCGGCGAATTAGCGAGGCGAGGCGCTGCGCCCCCGGTGCGGCGGTCGCGGCGCGGCAGGCCCCGTCGGGCGCCCTGGCCCCGATCCCGGGGGTGCGGGGCCCGAGGGTGCGGGTCCCGGCGCACGGGGCCCGAGGGCTCGGCGCCTCTTGCGCCTCCCCGCGGGGGCCTTTCGGCGCGCGGTCCGTGTCCCCGGCGCGCGGCCCGGACACGCCCGGGGGGACGGCCGCCGCCCCGCCCCTCAGGCCCTTGCGCGCAGCTTCGCCATGGCGGGGGTCGGGAAGGCCAGCACCTTGCCCGAGGCGATGGCCTCGGCCACCGTCGTCGGGCAGGGGCGCATCGGCGGGCCGCTGACGCGCCCGTCCCCGGGCAGCGCCGCGTCGGGCGCGGGCCCCTTGCGATGCGCTTCGGCCCGCGCCTCGAGCATTTCGAGCAGGCGCGGGTTCAGCCCCGATCCGGTGGATGCCGCGCGGTCGTGGAAGGACAGCAGGCGGGCGAGATCTTCGGGCAGCATGGGCGGTCTCCTTCCGGCGCGTCGGCGGCGGTCCCGGCACGGGGGCCGCGCGATGCGCGATGAGATGGTCGGCCTTGCTGCCGCGGGCCCGCGGCGTGCTGGGTGGAGTCAGCGTGAGGATGAGCATGCGCGCGGTATGCTGCGATGCACAATGCGCAAGGTGTCGCATCCTTGCGCGCTGAAACCGTGATCGGACTCGACAGTGCCAGACGAGGGTTAACGACAGGCGCCCCAGCGCGCGCTCCCGCCCCCCGCCGCGCAACGCCCCCCCGGGAACGCAAACGGGCGCCGTCCGAAGACGGCGCCCGTGCGCGGCCCGGCAAGGCCCGGTGCGGCGCGGTGCGGCTTATTTCGCGCGCGGAACCTGCTGCCACTCATGCGCCCAGGTGGTCATCGCCTCCCAGGCCTCCTCGGCGGTGTCGACGAAACGGAACAGCTTCAGGTCGTCCTCGCCGATCGTGCCGCTGTCGCGCAGCGCCTCCCAGTTCACCACCGACGTCCAGAAGTCCTTGCCGAACAGCAGCACCGGCAGCGGCTCCATCCGGCCCGTCTGGATCAGGGTCAGCGTCTCGAACAGCTCGTCCATCGTCCCGTACCCGCCGGGGAAGGCGGTGATCGCCTCGGCGCGCATCAGGAAATGCATCTTGCGGATGGCGAAGTAGTGGAAGTTGAACGAAAGCTCCGGCGTCACGTATTCGTTGGGCGCATGTTCGAAGGGCAGCACGATGCCGAGGCCGATGGACCGGCCCCCGGCCTCGTGCGCGCCGCGGTTGCCCGCCTCCATCGCGCCGGGGCCGCCGCCGGTGACCACCACGCGCCGCTTGCCGCCATGGTTGGCGATGCTGTCCTCGGTGCACATCTTCGCAAAGCGCCGGCCCTCGTCATAGTAATGCGCCAGGGCGGCGAGCTGCTTCGTGCGCGCCTTGCCTGCCTCCTCGGGGCGCGGGATGCGGGCGCCGCCGAACATCACCACCGTGCTCTCGATCTCCTCGTCCTTCATCAGCATCTCGATCTTCTGCAGCTCCAGCTGCAGGCGGACCGGGCGCATCTCCTCGCGCTTGATGAATTCGTGGTCGTGGAAGGCGAGGCGATAGGCGGGGGATTCGGTCTGGGGCGTGTGCGGCGTCGCTTCCGCCACCGAGATGTCCTGCTCGGCGGAGCGGAAAACGGAGCGGCGGTCGGTCTTGTCGGTCATCGGCGGAAGGGCTCCGGGGCAGGGGCGCGGCGCCGCCCCTCCGGCGGGCGGGGGGCGGCGCGGCGCGGTTGCGTCGTCCCTTCGATCAGTACGGGCTGCGGCGCGCCGGCGCCAGCCGCGCGCGCCGCGGCACGATGCCGGGCCGGGGCGCGGCGCGGGCGGGGACGGAGGCGGGGACGGCGCCCGCCGGCGCCGCGCCGGTCGCTCCCGGCCCCCGCAGCGCCGGTCCCGGCATTGCGCCGCCCGGTCCAATTGCCCTATAGCCCCTTCCCGAGGCCCGGACGTCCCCTGCTCGGGGGCGCCAGAACCATCCACGGGAGCGCGACCGCATGAGCCACGCCGATCTTGAAAAGACCATCGAAGCCGCCTGGGAGGCGCGCGACGGCATCACCTTCTCCACCACGGGCGAGACCCGCGAGGCGGTGGAAGAGGCCCTGAACCAGATGGAATCCGGCGCGCTGCGCGTGGCCGAACCGACCGAGACCGGCGCCTGGAAGGTCAACCAGTGGGCCAAGAAGGCCGTGCTGCTGTCGTTCCGCCTGAACGACATGGAGATGATCCCCGGCGGCCCCGGCCAGTCCGGCTGGTGGGACAAGGTGCCGTCCAAGTTCGACGGCTGGGGCGAGAACCAGTGGCGCGCCGCCGGCTTCCGCGCGGTGCCGAACTGCGTCGTGCGCCGCTCGGCCCATATCGGCAAGGGCGTGGTGCTGATGCCGTCCTTCGTCAATCTCGGCGCCTATGTCGACGAGGGGACCATGGTCGACACCTGGGCCACCGTCGGCTCCTGCGCCCAGATCGGCAAGAACGTGCACCTCTCGGGCGGCGTCGGCATCGGCGGCGTGCTGGAGCCGATGCAGGCCGGCCCGACCATCATCGAGGACAACTGCTTCATCGGCGCCCGCTCCGAGGTGGTCGAGGGCGTGATCGTGCGCGAGGGCTCGGTCCTCGGCATGGGCGTGTTCCTCGGGCAGTCCACCAAGATCCTCGACCGCGAGACCGGCGAAGTGAGCTACGGCGAAGTGCCCGCGGGCTCGGTCGTCGTGGCGGGCTCGATGGAATCGAAGGGCGTGCACCTCTATTGCGCGGTCATCGTGAAGAAGGTCGACGCGCAGACCCGCTCCAAGACCTCGGTGAACGAGCTGCTGCGCGACTGATCGCGCCGACGCGCCGAACAGGGGGGGCGGCCCGGCGCGGGCCGCCCCTTTGCGTTGCGCCCCCGATGGGGAAGGATGATGCGATGACCGAAGACCTTTCGCCGCTCGAGGCGCCCGCCCAGGTCGCCGCCGACCTCGCCGCCCTCGCCGCCATCGCCCCGCCCGACCGGCGCGAGGGGACGGCGGCCGCGGTGCTGTCCGAGGACGGGGCGCCCGCCGCCCGCCTCTGGCCCGCGCTGGCGCAGGCGCTGAAGAAGGGGCTGGCGCAGCGGGCGGGCGAGGCGCCGCCCAAGGGCGCGCCGGGCTTCGGCGACGTGCCGGGGGATGCCGCGCTCTGGGCCCTGCATGGCCGCCGCATCCAGCGCGCCCCCGGCCCGGTGCGCGCCGCGATCTGCGCGGGCCTGCGGATCCGGGCGCTGCTGGGGCTGGGGGATCTCGGCGCCGACGCCATCCCGCCCGAGGCCTGCATGACCGTCCCGCCCGAGGCGCTTCGGGCGGACCTGTGGAAGCTCGCCCGCAGCATGGCGCCGGGCCAGCGCGCGCAGGTGATCGCCTATGCCGCCCATGGCGCGACCGGGTTCCGGCAGGAGCCGGAGGCGGCGGGGCTGGAGCTGATCCTCTCCGCCGGGCGCACCGACGTGTCGGACGGCTGGGACAGCATCGACTACACCGCCGCGATCCCGGCCCGCACCGGCTGGGCGCATTGCGTGGCGCTGCTGCTGCTGCGGGCGCTGGACGCGGCGGCGGAGGGGCCGGACCGGGCCTCGGTCGCCTTCATCGCCGCGGAGCGCCTGTGGAAGACGCGGCGCGCCGCGCTGGACGATTTGTCGGACGCCCGGCGCGACACGCTGCTGGCGGGGTTCCGCGGGGTGTTCGAGGCCCACCTGGCGCCGGTGGAGGCGGCGGAGCAGGCCGCGCCGGACGAGGCCCTTCCCTGGAGCGGCCTCGGCGGCTGAAGGGGGAGGCATGTCCATCGGGCGCTACCGTTGCAGGGGGCCGAACGCCCAGGGGGAGGCGGTCGCGCAGACCCTCTCGGACCTCTGTGCGCTGATCCCCGCGGGCGCGGACCCGGAGGCGCTGCGCGCCGCCGAAGGCGCGCTCTACGACCCCGCGCCCATCGCGCCCGAAAGGCTGGTCCCGATCCTCGCCCATCCGTTGGCCGAGGGGCAGGCGCAGCCCGCCTCGGGCCCCGTGGACGGGCTGGCCTGGGACGTGCACGCGGCGGCGATCCGGGCGCTCTCCGATGGCCCGCGCGCGATCCTCTGCGCCGGGTTCAAGGCGCGGATCGAGGCGGGCGCCGCGACGCGCGATGAGGTCGGGGCGAGCCCGGATGACTGCATCTCGGCCCCCGATGCGGCGCTGGCCGCCGCGCTGCTCCCCGTCGCGCGGGACCTGGCCCCGCAGGACCTCGCGGTGATCGCGCAGGCGGCCGGCGCGGCGCGGGCGGCGACGGAGCGCGAGATCGGGGAGGCCCTGCGCACGGGCCGCCTCAAAGCCGCGTGGAGCGACGGTTGGGATTGCGTCGATGCGACCGCGAGCGAACCCTCGGCCCGCGGCTGGGCGGCCTGCCTTGCCTGGACGGTGCTGCGCGCGTTGGCGGAGTGCGATGAGTGTCGTCTTGTCGCCGACCGATGGCGGTGGGGTCACGCGGCGCTCCTGTCGCTGCCGCCGGCAAGCCGCGCGCCCCTGCTGGCGGGCCTCCGCGGGGTGATGGAGCGGGAGACGGCCCGCCCCGGCGGCATGGGGTTCGACGCAGGCCCGCCGATCCCGTATGAGGGGCCGCTGTTCTGACCCGCGCGCCGATTCCGCCCGCGCCGCCCCCCGAAGGGAGCCCGCCCATGTCCGAAGACAAGCCCATCGAGGGCAAGCCGAAGAAGGCCAAGCGCCCGCAGCAGGTGTTCACCCTGGTGGTCGAGGTCGGCCGCGGCGAGGGCGACGGGCTGCCCGAGGATGCCACCGGCGCCGCGCTGATGTGCTATGCCTCGGGCGTGGATGAGAACGAGGCGGTGAACGAGACCGTCGCGGTCCTCAAGCAGGCCGATCTCGTGCCCCTGGAAGTGCAGGGCTATGGCAGCCTCGAGGAGCGCGAGGAAGCGGGCGAGGAGATCCCCGACGAGGATCGCGAGCTGATGGAGCGCGCCCGCGCCGAGAACGCGGTGCTGGTGGTCCAGGTCACGCCCTTCTACGACTGACGGGGTGCGAGGGGGAGGAGGGGGCATGCATGCCCCCTCCTCCCCCCGCGGGGGCCGAGACGGACAGGCCGGCGCC
>NZ_JBOCEF010000077.1:0-11969 GCF_050586345.1 Rhodovulum sp. DZ06 | reverse complement strand
GTCGTCCGCCACGTTGGCCGCGGCCCATTCAACCACCTGCCGGTGCCCCTGCGCATGGGCGCCGAAGCTCCCCCGCAGGGGGCGCCTAGCCCAGGCGTTTCTCCATGAAGATGCTGGCCGGGTGGTCCGGGTAATCGCCGAACGGTCCGCGTTCCACGTAGCCGTGGCGGGCGTAGAGGCGGCGCGCGGCGGCGAGGGTGTCGCCGGTCTCGAGCCGCATCGCCGCCGCGCCCTCCGCCCGCGCGCGGGCCTCGAGCGCCGCGAGGAGCGCGTCGGCCACGCCCCGGCCGCGGGCGGCCTCGGCGGTGAACATCGACTTGATCTCGGCCGCGTCGCCCGTCACCGCCACCGCCCCGCAGCCGAGGGCCGCGCCGGTCCCGGCGTCCCGCGCCAGCAGGAAGGTCACCCCCGGCCCGGCGAGATCCTCGACCGAGAAGGCGTGGTTCGCCTCGGCCGGGAACAGCGCCGACATCAGCGCGTGGCTGGCGCGGATCAGCGCCAGCGCGTCGGGGTCGTCGGGCGGGGTGGGGGCAATGTCGATGTCGATGGGCATGGGCAGACTCGCGTGCGGAACGGACGGGCAGGGCGGCGCCCCGGCGGGCGGGCGCGGGCGGCCGAAGGAAGACGGCCGGAGGGCGGCGGACCTGAGGAGGCGGCCGCGCGGGGCCGGACGTGCGCGGGGGCGCAGCCGCGCCCCGGCGTATGGGTCGGCGGGCGTGCGGCGGCGGCCGGAGGATCCCGCCGCCGCCCCCCGTCCGGTCAGCCCTTCGCGCCGTCGATGGCCTGCCAGAGCTTGAACGGCGTGAAGGGCGGCTCGGGGATCTCGGCCCCGATCCGCTCCAGCGCGTCATGCACCGCCAGCGCGGCGGCGGGCAGGGCGGCCACCGTCCCCGCCTCGCCGCAGCCCTTGACCCCGAGCGGGTTGGTGACCGACGGGATCTCGTTGTACTTGAGCTGGAACCCCGGCAGGTCCTGCGCCCGCGGCATCTGGTAGTCCATGAAGCTCGCCGACAGCGGCTGGCCGGTCTCGGCGTCCCAGCGCATCGCCTCGTGCAGGATCTGCCCGAGGCCCTGCACCACGCCGCCATGCACCTGGCCCGCGACCAGCAGCGGATTGATGACCACGCCGAAATCATCGACGATGTCATAGCGGGTCAGCTCCAGCGCGCCCGTCTCGCGGTCGATCTCCACCTCGGCCACGTGCGCGCCATTGGGGAAGGTCGCCTCGCGGTCATCCACCGCGCCGGTCCCGTCGATCCCGCCCATCTCGGCGGCCACCTCGGTCAGCGTCACGCTGCGGTCGGTGCCGGCGATGCGGTAGGCGCCCGCCTCGGGATCGAACTCGATGTCCTGGCGGCCCGCTTCGAGCAGCTTCTCGGCCCCCTCCATGCCCTTGTCGATGATCTCCTCGCCCGCCTTGAGGAACACGCGCGACGCCATGATGAGAGAGCGCGAGCCGCCGGTGCCGCCGCCCGCGGGCAGGGCGTCGGAATCGCCGTCGAGCAGCCGGATCGCCTCGTACGGGACGCCGAGCTGCTGGGTGATCAGCTGCGCCCAGGCGGTCTCGTGCCCCTGGCCGGTGGACTGGGTGCCCACGGCGGCCTCGACGATGCCGTCGGCGCCGATCTTCACCGTCGCCCGCTCCACCGGGCCGCCGCCCGTGCGCTCATAGTAATAGACGAGGGCGCGGCCGAAGAGCTTGCCCTTCGCTTCCGCCGCCGCGCGGCGGTCCTCGGCGCCGTCGGACATCGCCAGCACGTCGTCGATGTTCCGGCCCGGGTCGAGGCTGTCGAAGGTCATCCCGCCCTGGGCGGTGTAGGGCAGCTGCTCGGGGCGGATCAGGTTGCGCCGCCGCATCTCCACCGGGTCGATGCCGAAAGCCTTGGCCCCGGCCTCGATCGCGTGCTCGGTGACGTTGATGATCTCGGGCCGCCCCGCGCCCCTGTAAGCATCGGTGGGGGTGGTGTTGGTGAAGGCGCCCTGCACCTCGATATGCATGGCGGGCACGTCATACATGCCCCCCAGCAGCCCGGCCGAGAACAACGAGTGGATGCCCGCCCCGAAGGAGGAGCAATAGGCCCCGAGGTTCGACACGCTTTTCCCGCGGATCGCGGTCATCTTGCCTTCCGCGTCGAAGGCGGCTTCCACGTCCGTCACCAGGTCGCGCGCCTGCGCGTCGGACAGGAAGCCTTCCGAGCGGGTCGAGGTCCATTTCACCGGCCGCCCGGTATCCTTGGCGGCGATGCACAGCAAGCCGTCCTCCGGGTGCGCCTGCAGCTTCATGCCGAAGCCGCCGCCCACGTCCGGGGTCTGGACCCGGATCCGGTCCGGCTCCACCCCCAACTGGCGCGAGAGCTTGGCGCGCAGCGCGTGGACGCCCTGGGTGCCGGACCAGACCAGCCAGCGGTCGTCCTCATACCGCACGTTGCTGGCGCGCGGCTCCATCGGGTTGACGACGATGCGCTGGTTGCGCACGCGCAGGGAAACGGTCTTGCCCTTCGCCTCGGCCTCGGCGAAGGCGGCGTCGGTCTTCGCCCGGTCGCCCATCTCCCACGCATAGGCGCGGTTGCCCGGCGCGACATCGGGGTGCAGCTCCGGCGCGCCCTCGGCCAGCGCGGCCTCGGCGTCGATCACCACCGGCAGCTCGTCGATGTCGAATTCGATCAGCTCCGCCGCGTCCTCGGCCAGCGCGCGGCTCTCGGCCACCACCATGGCGATGGGCTGGCCGACGAAGCGCACCCGCCCGCGGGCGAGGTGGGACAGCTCGGCCAGCGCGACGGGCGCGCCGTCGGTCTGCTCCACCGGGGCCTCGTTCATCAGCGGCTTCAGGCGGCCCTCGATCTCGGCGCCGGTATAGACGGCGATCACGCCGGGGGCCGCGGCGGCCTCGGACGCGTCGACCGAGACCAGCGTTCCATGCGCCACGGGGCTGCGCAGGAAGGCCGCGTGGGCCTGTCCGGGGAACGTGATGTCGTCAACATATCGCCCCGTTCCGCGCAGAAAGCGGTCATCTTCCTTACGACGGACAGGCTGCCCGATCCCGAATTTCATGAATGCATCCTTTCTGCGCGAGGCCCCCGGCACGCTGCGCCGCAGCGCGCCGAAGCCGGAGCCTATATGCCCGACAAGGGGACGTGCAACGCCGGCATGTCATCGAAGAAACAGCTTCAACCGGCTGTTCCCCTTTGCGTTCTGTTCGGTCATAGTGCGTCGGTACGCGTGATTCAGGGGGGGCGTCGGTCTTGCGTGACGGCGACCGGATAGCGGTGATCGGAGCTGGTCTCGTGATCTTCGCCGGGCTCATGGGCTCGGTGAATCATGATGAACAGGTCATGGCCGCATTCGTGGAGGACGGCGGCTACATGCCGACGGACGACGCCGTGTCCCTGGAGGCCGGCGGCGCCTATCTCATCGACGTGCTCGCGAACGACATCGGCCTGCCCGAGGGCGCGGGCGACAAGATGCTGATCCTGGTCAACCCCGCCTGCGGAATCGCCACCCGCGAAGAGGGCATGATCTCCTACGCCGTGGACCCGTCCTGCTCGGGCGAGCTGTCGCTGACCTATTGCGTGCCCGCGGGGGACGTGTGCCCCTCGGCCACGCTGAGCGTCACCGTGATCCCGGCGCCCGACGCGGGCTTTGACGACGGCGCGGGCGCGGTCTCGGCGGTCGATCCGACCCTGACCGGGGGCAACGCGACCCGCGAATTCGGCGCGGAAGCGGCGACCCCCGACATCTCCTTCGGCGACACGGACATGGCCGGCTTCACCGGCAGGCTGCCCAGCATGGGCGGCGCGCTGGGCGCCGTCGGCCCGGTGGGAACCGGCCTGCCCGCCACCGCGGGCGGCGCCGGCGCGCCGCGCCCCGCCGCCACCTCGCCCTCGGCCGCGCCCGGCGCGCCGTCCGCCGTGGCCGAGGGGCCGTTCGACCTCGACGCCGAGACCGAGGCCGACGCCTCGCTTCCGAGTTTCGGGGCCATCGCCGCCGTCACCGGCCCGACCGAGACCCGCAAGCGCCGCAAGCCGCGCTCGGTCTACGCCTCCCCGGCCATCGAGGGGCTGAACGTGGAGCGCCCGCAGCGCCCGTCCGGCGTCGCGGCCCCCGCCGCGGTTCCCGCCGGCGCGCGCGGCCCCGAGGACCTGGTCACCGCGCCGGCCGAGCGGGTCCGCCTGGCCCAGGCCGAGGCGGTGCGCCGCTCGGGCCCGATCCTGCCCGAGCCGCATGACGGAACGCCCTCGTCGCTGGTGGTCCGCCAGACCCCGCGCATCGGCGAGGCGACCGGCCTCGCCTGGGGCGGGCTCGCCGACCACGAGGGCGGCACGCCGATCGCCCCGTTCCTGTCGCCGCTGGCCGAGTTCCGGGAGCTGGTCTCCCTCTCCGCCGCGCCGCTGACCGAGGGCTCGGTGCCCGAACCCGTGAGCTGGACCCGCGTCGCCGCCCTGTGGGGGATCGAGACCGGCTTCACCCACGCGCTGCCGCTGTCGGACAGCCCCGCGGCCCGGCTCGACCCGGGGATGGAGCCGCTGGCCGAACTGATCGAGGCGCTCGGCCCGCTCTCGCCGCCCGAGGGCTTCTACACCATGGTGTCGCTCGATCCGCACGCGCGCCATGACCGCACGCAGTCCGGCGACATCGCCCCGGTTCCGCCCGCCTCCGGCCGCCCGGCCGCGCAGGTCGAGGAGCCGACCGAGCCCGCGCCCGACGCGCTGCGCCGCCTGCGCTCGGCCATCGCCGCGCTGCTGGGTCAGCCCGAGGGGCCGGCCGAGCCGAAAGGCGCGCCGTCGCCCGCCGCCGCCGTGGCCCGGGCCGAGGCCGCCGCGCCGCTGCCCTTCCCCGAGCGCGACGCGACGCCCGAGCGCCAGCTGCAGGAGCGCACCGAGCCGGCGCCCGGATACCTGTCGGGCTTCGGCGCCGACCTGGCGCGCGTCGCCGGCGCGCCGCGCGACGTGGGCCGCCCGCAGGGCGTCGCCTTCCGCGCGCTGCCCGTGGCCGCGCCCGCGCCGGTCTTCGTCGCCGCCACGGTCGACCTGTCCCCGGCCCGGATCCCGGCGCTGGAGCCGACCGAGCCGCTGCCGCCGACCCTTGCGGGCTGGGAGGCCGGGATCGCCGAGCAGCCGCCGATGCGGGTCTCGGTGAACCTGACGCTCTCGGGCGCCCGCGACATGCCGGTGCGCGCGCGCCGCAACTTCCAGACGCTGGCCGGGCAGGGCGCCCAGTCGCAGCGGCTGGTGATGCTCGACCAGGCCCCGCGCAACCTGAACAAGGGCGAGCGGACCGAGCCGCTGCCGCTCAACCTGCGCCGGGTGCGCAGCTTCCCGCCGCTGCTCTCGCAGCGCGTGCGGATGACCCCCGATTTCTACGGCGTCGGCCTGCCGCGCCAGGGCTTCGCGGTGCGCCGCTACAAGGAGCTGGCCCCGCTCGGCGCCGCCGCCCGGCCCTTCATGGGCTTCGAGCCGGAGCTGCCGGTGCGCGCGGATCGCCCCGATCCGAACCCGCCGAGCCGCGAAGAGGCGCTGGCCGCCTCGCTCGCCGCCGGGCTCGGCCCCTTCGTCGGCCCGGCGCCGACCGCGTCGCGCGTGCCCTTCGACGCGGCCCCGGCCGCCCGCGCGCCGTCCTGGCCCGAGATCGGCGCCCCGGCGCCGCTGGTCCTGGCCGCGGCCGAGCCGATCACGGTGGAGGCGCCCGAACAGAAGGCCGCGTCGATGACCCTCGCGGCCCTGTCGCCGCAGGAGCCCGCGGCGGACGCCGTGCGGCCCGCCGCGACGCTCGCCGCCGGCCCGGCGCCCGACTGCCCGATCCAGCTCAGCGCCTTCCCGGCCTCGGGCGGGCTGATCCAGGTCTCGGCGGTCTCCGACTGCCGCGCGGGCCGGGTCGCGGTGCTGCACCTCGAGGACCTGCGCATCGCGCTGCGCTTCGACGATGCGGGCGTGATCGAGGCCTCGGTGCCCGGCGTCGCCCGCGACAGCCGCCTGAAACTGGTCGACGGCGACGCCGAGGCGGTGCAGCCGGTGACCCTTCTCGACATCGGCGGCGTCGACCGCGTCGCCATCTCCTGGGACGACGAGGTCGACCTGAACCTGCACGCGTTCGAATTCGGCGCCGGGCTCGGGGATGCGGGCCATGTCTGGGCCGGCGCGGCGCCGAATGAACGCGCTTACCGGCGCGGCACGACCGGCCTCGTGTCCAGCTTCCCGGCGCTCGACGGCAAGGGCCGCTCGGTCGAATTCTACAGCTTCAACCGGGGGCGGCGGTCGCCGACCGGCCGGATCGTCCTGGCGGTGGAGTTCGCCTCCCGCGGGACCGAGCCGACGGCCCCCTATTGCGACGGCGATCCGCTCGCCTCGCCGTCTTTCCGCGTCCACAACTTCGACGGCGGGGTGATGGACGGCGGTTCCGCGCGGATCTTCGAGGCGGCGCCCTGCGGCGTGACGCTGGAAGACGCATCCATGTATCAGAGGGACCTGGTTCAGGGCTTCATCGTCGTGAACCGGTGAGTGAAGGCGCATGATCGTCCGGTTGCGCGAAGACCGCGTGAGCATTCGGGGACGGACATGTTCCAAGCGTAAAGAGGGAGCGAGGACCCTACGATGATGACGAACAAATTCAGCCGGCTCGCCATCGGTGCAGCGGCGATCGCCCTGTTCGCGGGCGGCGCGATGGCGGAGACGGTCACCCTGAAGTCGTATGACGGCGCGGTGGCCCTGACCGGCGATCTCACCAAGTTCGAGAACAACACCTATTACCTGCGCACCCTGATCGGCGAGATCGCCGTCAGCGCCACCCAGGTGTCGTGCGAGGGCGCCGGCTGCCCCGAGATCGAGCTGAGCGCCGAGTTCGCCATCAAGGGCTCGGACACCATCGGCGCCGCGCTGATGCCGGCCCTGCTGCTCGGCTATGCCGACCAGCTCGAGGCCGACGTGGTGCAGTCCCGCGGCGCGACCGAGGGCTCCATGTCCATGGAGCTGCTGGGCGCCGACGGCGAGGAGCTGGCCAAGGTGGACCTCGAGTCCGCGGGCTCCTCGACCGGCTTCCGCGCCATGCTGTCCAATGACGCCGCCATCGCCATGTCCTCGCGCCAGATCCGCGACGAGGAGATCGAGCGCTTCGCCGGCGCCGGCTTCGAGGGCATGACCACCCCGCAGCGCGAGCAGGTCCTCGCGCTCGACGGTCTCGCCGTCATCGTGTCCCCGGCCAACCCGGTCGACTCGCTGTCGATCCTCGACATCGCCGACATCTTCTCGGGCGCGATCACCAACTGGGACGAGGTCGGCGGCCCCGACCTGCCGATCACCGTCGTCGCGCGCAACGATGAATCCGGCACCTTCGGCGAGTTCAACGCCCAGATCCTGCGTCCGAACGGCGTGGAGATCGTCCCCGAGGCGAAGCGCTTCGAGAGCAACGAGCTGCTGTCGGACGAGGTCGCCGTGACCCCGGGCGCCATCGGCTTCACCGGCCTTCCCTACGTGCGCTCCTCCAAGGCCGTGGCGATCCGCACCGAGTGCGGCCTGGTCGCGACCCCGGACAGCTTCGGGATCAAGACCGAGGAATACCCGCTGGCCCGCCGCCTGTACCTCTACACCACCGGGGCCGCGCTTCCCGAGCAGGCGCAGAAGCTGCTGGACTACACCAAGTCGGATGACGCCCAGCAGGTGATCGCCGACGCCGGCTTCGTCGACCAGGGCATCGACGTGCGCCCGGTCAACATGCAGGGCGTGCGCTTCGCGATGGCCTTCACCGACCCGTCGCCCGAGTTCAGCTTCGGACAGATGCGCGAGCTGATGAACGAGCTGATGAGCGCGCAGCGCCTGTCGACCACGTTCCGCTTCAACCCGGGCTCCTCGCAGCTCGACAACAAGGCGCAGGGCGACGTCGAGCGTGTCGTCGACTACCTGATGCGCCCCGAGAACGCGGGCCGCGACGTGATGCTGGTCGGCTTCACCGACTCGGTCGGCCGCTCGGACCTCAACCGCGCGCTGTCCTTCCGCCGCGCCGACCAGGTCCGCGCCTCGATCGTCGAAGCGGGCGGCCAGTCGCTGCTCGAGCGGGTGAACATCCGCGTGCTCGGCTATGGCGAGCTGGCGCCGGTGGGCTGCAACGAGACCCTGCTGGGCCGCTCGATCAACCGCCGCGTCGAGATCTGGATGCGCGACGCGCTCTGATCCGCGCCTGACACGGCTGGAAATGGCGGCGGCCGGTCCCGGAAGGGGCCGGCCGCCTGCTTTTGGCGGGGGAAGGAGGGCGAGGGGCCGCCGGTCCCCCGGGCCTGCCGCCCGCACCCGCAGGCGGGGAGGCGCGCGCCGCCGCGCCTGCGCGCCGGCCCGTCCCCCGGCGCAGCGCCGACAGGGCGCGGCGCGGGCGGAGGAGCGAGAGGGCTCGTCCCGCCCCGCGGACGGCCGCGCCCGGGCGGCGCGGTCGCCGGGATGCGCCCGCTCCGTTCAAGGAAAAGATCGGTGGAAAGGAGGCTTGGCCCGCGGCTTGCGCCCCGCGCCCGAGCTCCGGGACCCGGTGCGCCCTACGTGGTGCGCGACCGCCCGGCGCCCGCGCGCCTTACGCCTTGCGCGACCGCTCGGCGCGCTGCGCCCGCAGCCGCTCGCGCGCCGCGCGCCGCCGGGCCTTCGCCGCCGCCCGCCGCTCGCGCAGCTGGATCCATTTCTCGTCGATCGGCAGCACCAGGCGGATCGGCGGCTGGCCCTTGCGGGTCGGGTCCGCGCGCCAGGCCATGATGAATTTCAGGTCCATCTGGCCCATGTAGATGATCGACCCGAGGAACATCAGCGTCACGAAGATCAGCAGCGGCGGCTTGGCCGAGATGTCGGGCGGCAGGCTCAGCAGCACCGGCTCGCTGCGCCCCATGCTGGTCGAGATGATCAGCGTGTTGATCACGTTATGCCCGAAATGCAGCCCCGCCGCGGCCCCCAGGTTGGCGGTGCGCGAGGTCACCGCCGCCATCACCAGCCCGAACACCAGGCTCAGCCAGTTCAGCCCCAGCGGCATCCCCTCGGACGGGTGCAGGAAGGCGAAGAGCAGCGAGGGCGCCACCGACCAGCCCAGGATCGACCAGGACCGCGCGGCGAACTGCTGAAGCATGTAGCCGCGGAACATCAGCTCCTCCGCCGCCGTCTGCACGAACAGCAGCGGCAGCGCGGCGCAGAGCAGCAGCAGCCAGTTCTCCAGCGGCATCACCGTGATCCCGGTGACGTTGGTGTAGTGCAGCCAGGGCAGCCACGCCGCCGCCCCGAGGGTCAGCGAGACCGCGAGGCCGATCCGGTAGTGCTTCCAGTTGATCCGCCCCAGCGGGCCCCAGAGGGTGTGGAACGGCCGGCGGTGCAGCACCCGCAGCACGATCCACAGCGCGGGCCAGTTGCAGGCGAAGGTGGCGAGCATCAGCAGGAACGACAGCTCCGAGCTCGGCCGCGCCGATTCCGTCAGCGTGCCGCGCAGCGCCTCGGCCCCGCCCGAGGGCCGCAGCCCGTAGAGCAGCACGTCCATCCCCTGCCGCATCACCGTGCCCATGCCGACCCCGAGCGCGATCACGATGATCACGCCGAGCACGGTGCGCCAGATTTCGGCCGAGCCCCGCGCGGGCGCGCTGAAGTCGTTCAGCGGGTGACGAAAGCGAGTCATGTTCCGGGGGCGCTCCTTCAACGGGAACCCAAGACCTAGGGGCCCCGGCGGGCATCGTCCACCGCAGAAGCTTGACGGGATGCGAACGTGAAGGGGTGCGCGTGGTCGCAGGGGGCGGACGGCCCCCCGCGCCGCCCGGGCGGCTTGCGCGCGGGGGCGGGGAACCTTAAGGCTTTGTTCGCATTCCCGCGTCTCCGCCCGGCCCGCCGCGGCGCCGCGGCGCCGGGAGGACAAGAGCGACGAGACCGACGAGACCGACGCGCGGGCGAAGCCCCGCGAAGGGACCGAGGAGGGGCGCAGCCCCCCGGACGGAAGAGCGACGGGGCGCAGCCCCCCGGACGGAAAAGCAACGGGGGAAGCCCCCCGGACCGAAGAACAAGGGGGGAAAGCCCCCCGGACAGAAGAACAAGGGGGCGAAGCTCCCGGCGCCCGCGCCCCGGCCGGCCCGCGCCGCGCCCCCGCCCGGGGGCCGCGCCGCCCGGGCCGTCCCCCGCGGGCTCAGGCAGGAAGGACGCCGATGCACGCCGACGCCCAGACCCCCGACCGAGGCGGCCCCCGCGCCGCGCGCCCCCCTGCGCCCCGGCGGCGGGGGCAGGTCTCCGGGCGGTCCGGCGAAGCGCCTGGCGCGCGCGAGGGCCGAGGGTCCGCTGCACGGCCCGCCCCGCGCTTCAGCGTCCCCCGGGCGTCCCGCGCCGCCGCGCTGCTCGCCGTCCTCGCGCTCTCGGCCTGCGCGCCGCAGCCGGGCGGGCGCGGCGATCTCGGGGTCTCGCCCGGCGCCGACGGGCGCACGGTGGTGCGCGCGGGCGGCCGGCAGGTGGTCATCGCGCCCCCCGCGGGCTTCTGCGTCGACCCCGCCGCGGTGCAGGTCAGCGGCGACGCCGCCTTCGTGCTGATCGAGGATTGCGCCCTGGCCGGAGAGGCCGGACCCGACGGCCCGCCCGAGGCGGAACCGCTGGTGATGGGCGGCATGATCACCCTCTCGGTCGGGAGCGGGCCGCTCTTCGCCGGGGGGGCCGAGGACCGCCCCGAGGCGGCGCGACGGCTCGAGGCGTTCCTGCGCTCGGACGAGGGGCGCGCCTCGGCCGGGATGGGCGGAACCCCCGAGCAGATCCGCATCATCGAGACGCGCCGCCTTCCCGACGCGCTCTTCGCGCTGGTCGAGGATGACGGGCGGGCGGCGGCGCCGATCCTCGGCCCGCGCATCTGGCGCGCCTTCACCGAGCTCAACGGCCGCGCGGCCATCGCCTCGCTCGGCGTGTTCGAAACCTCGGCCATCGGCGAGGCGGCGATGCTCGCGCATCTCGCCCGCGTGGTGGCGGCGCTGAAGATGGCCAATGGCGACGCGATCAGCCCCGAGGAGGCGCAGCTCGCCCTCGCCGCCCCGCGGCCGCAACGGCGCCCCGAGGGGGCGGAACGGCGGCTGAACGCGGGCGGCTACTCGGCCCGTCTGCCCGCGCCGCGGCCCGGGGGCGCGGAGGTCGCGCCCGGCGCGGTCGCCGTCGCCTCGCGCACCGGGGCGGTGATCCCGCCCGCGGCGCCGCGCGCGGACGCGGCGGCGGGACTGGCGGGGGAGGATGCGCCCGCGATGCGCGAGGCCCCGCGCGAGGCGCCCCTGGCGCCGCCCCGCGCCCGCAGGGGCTGAGGCGCGGCCGGGGCGGGCAAGGCGCGGCCGGGACCGCGGCGTCAGCCCGCGCGCCCCAGCGCCACCGCCAGCGCCCCGGCGGCGATCAGCGCCAGCCCGGCCCATTGCAGCGGCCCGAGCCGCTCGGACCACAGCAGCGCGCCCAGCACCGGGACCGCCACGATGGCCCCGCCATAGACCAGCGGCGAGACCAGCGCCGCGGGCCAGCCCTTGGCCGCGAGCCGCCCCATCACCAGCATGAAGACGGCGATGCCCACCCCTCCGGCCAGGCCCCAGGCGAGGCCGGGCAGGGCGAGACCGGACAGCCCCCCGCGCCAGAGCGATCCCCCGGCGAAAACCAGCGGGATAAGCGCCCCGCACAGGTTGATGAGCGTGACGACGAGGGTGGAATCAGCGGAAAGCGGCCCGCGGCTCAGGGCGACGACCATGAGCGTGTAGGACGCGATCGCCAAAAGGATCAGCCACATGGCGGACCTCCGGGTGAAGCGTTGTACATGTCAGGGATCGCGGCTCCGGCGGGAACGCTATGCGCGGCCCGCCCGCCTTTTCGACTGGAAAGGATGATCCACGCAGAAGGGGGCGCGGTCAAATGAGAAATGTGGGTGCGGGGCGGCCCCGGGGGAGGAGAGGCCGCGCCCGTCTGCTCCCGCTCGGCCCGGGTCAGGCGCCGCTCGGGCGCCGGGGTCAGCCAGATGTCGAGGTC
>NZ_JBOCEF010000076.1:0-14355 GCF_050586345.1 Rhodovulum sp. DZ06 | reverse complement strand
CCCCCCCCCCCCCCCCCCCCCCCCCCCCCCCCCCCCCCCCCCCCCCCCCCCCCCCCCCCCCCCCCCCCCCCCCCCCCTTTGGCGACCGGCCCCCGCCCAGCCGCCCCCTACCCCGCCGCCTTCGCCCGGATCCCCGCCGCCAGCGCCTCGGCGGCCTGCCGCACGCGCGCCAGCTCGGCCGAATTCTCGTGCAGCACCAGCCAGTAGGCGCGCTTGATCTGCACCTTGCCGGGCAGCACCGGCTCCAGCTCCGGGTGCCGCTTGCCCATGTAGTCGGGCAGGATCCCGACCCCCGCCCCCGCCCGCACCAGCTCGAGCTGCACCAGCAGGCTGGTCGAGGTCAGCCTCGGGTGCAGCCCGGTGGCGACCTCCGACAGGTAATCCAGCCCCGGGTCGAAGATCAGGTCCTGCACGTAGCCGACGCCGCGCATCCGGCGCAGGTCCTCGATCCCCTTCGGCCGCCCGCGCGGCAGCGCATCCAGGTAGGCCGTCTGCGCATAGAGCCGCAGCGTGTAATCCGCGATCTTGCGGATCCTCAGCCGCCCCTGCTCCGGCGGGCTGATGGTTATGGCGAAATCCGCCTCGCGCTGCGAGAGGGAGAACGACCGCCCCGTCGCCACGAACTGCACCTCGAGCCGCGGGTGCCGGGCGCAGAGCTCGGCCGCCGCCTCGACCGTCAGGTGGCTCGCCGCCCCCTCGGGGATGCCGACCCGCACCGCGCCCGACAGCGCCTGCCCCTCGCCCGCCTCCTCGGCGGCCAGCAGGGCCGCGTTCTCCACCGCCTCGGCCCGCGGCAGAAGGCGCATCCCCGCGTCGGTCAGCGTGCAGCCGCGCGGGCTGCGGTGCAGAAGCTGCGCCCCGAGGCTCTCCTCCAGCGCCGCCAGCCGGCGCGAGACGGTGGCATGGTCGACCCCCAGCGCCCGCGCCGCCGCGGTCAGCCGACCGGTGCGCGCGACCTGGAGGAAGTAGCGCAGATCATCCCAATCCATACGGCGTTCTCCCCATCCAGCGCATGCATTTACGCACAACCGCTTTGGCACGAAAACCCCTTGAGCAAACCGCCCCGATAAGGATTCCTTGCGCCAAATGAAAACCGCGCGTCCAATGCCGCGCGCAAACCCCGACCGGAGGACCCAAGATGACCCAGGAACTCACCCACTGGATCAACGGCAAGCACGTGAAGGGGACCTCGGGCCGCTTCTCGGACGTCTACAACCCGGCCACCGGCGAAGTGCAGGCCAAGTGCCCGCTCGCCTCGACCGAGGAGATGGAGACGGCCGTCCAGGGCGCCCTCGCCGCCCAGCCCGACTGGGCCGCCACCAACCCGCAGCGCCGCGCCCGCGTGCTGATGAAATTCGTCGACCTGCTGCACCGGGACATGGACAAGCTGGCCGAGGCGCTGTCGCGCGAGCATGGCAAGACCATCCCCGACGCCAAGGGCGACGTGATCCGCGGGCTTGAAGTGGCCGAGTTCTGCATCGGCGCGCCGCACCTGCTGAAGGGCGAATACACCGACGGCGCCGGCCCGGGCATCGACATGTTCTCGATGCGCCAGCCGGTGGGCGTCGCCGCGGGCATCACCCCGTTCAACTTCCCCGCCATGATCCCGATGTGGAAGTTCTGCCCGGCCATCGCCTGCGGCAACGCCTTCATCCTCAAGCCCTCCGAGCGCGACCCGTCGGTGCCGCTGATGCTGGCCGAGCTGATGAAGGAAGCGGGCCTGCCCGACGGCATCCTGCAGGTCGTCAACGGCGACAAGGGCGCGGTCGACGCGATCCTCGAGCACGAGGCGATCTCGGCGGTGGGCTTCGTCGGCTCGACCCCGATCGCGCACTACGTCTACTCGAAGGGCTGCGACAACGGCAAACGCGTGCAGTGCTTCGGCGGCGCCAAGAACCACATGATCATCATGCCGGACGCGGATCTCGACCAGGCCGCCGACGCGCTGATCGGCGCGGGCTATGGCGCGGCGGGCGAGCGGTGCATGGCGATCTCGGTCGCCGTGCCGGTGGGCGACGAGACCGCGGACGCGCTGATCGAGCGCCTGATCCCGCGCATCGAGAAGCTGAAGGTGGCCCCCTACACCGAGGGCGACGACGTCGATTACGGCCCCGTGGTGACCGCCGAGGCCAAGCAGCGCATCCTCGGGCTGATCGACCAGGGCGTGAAGGAAGGCGCGACGCTGGCCGTCGACGGCCGCAACTTCTCGCTCCAGGGCTATGAGAACGGCTATTTCGTCGGCCCGTGCCTGTTCGACAACGTCACCAAGGACATGGAGATCTACAAGCAGGAGATCTTCGGCCCGGTGCTGTCGACCGTGCGCGCCAAGACCTACGAGGAAGCCCTCTCCCTCGCCATGGACCACGAATACGGCAACGGCGTCGCCATGTTCACCCGCGACGGCGATGCGGCGCGGGACTTCATGTCCCGCATCAACATCGGCATGGTCGGCGTGAACGTGCCCATCCCCGTCCCGCTCGCCTACCACACCTTCGGCGGCTGGAAGAAATCGGGCTTCGGCGACCTCAACCAGCACGGCCCGGACGCGTTCCGCTTCTACACCCGGACCAAGACGGTCACCGCCCGCTGGCCCTCGGGCATCAAGGACGGCTCGGAATTCGTGATCCCCACGATGAACTGAGGCGTACAAGCATGGGTTGCGATGCGCGCTCGCCCAGCTCCTTTGGGGGGAATGCGCATCCACACCCCGGGGCGGCGGAGGTCACGGCCCGCCGCCCCTCCCCCGACGATCCGCTGGGGCGGGAAGCCGCCGCGGCGCTCGCCCGCTCGCGCCTCTCGGTGCGCGCAAGGCTGCCCGATGACGAGAACTGGCCGCCGCTTTTCGCCCGCCTGCGCCCCGGCGCCGGGTGGGCCGCGACGGGGCCGGAAGGGACGCTCCTGGGCGCCCTCGCCGTCGGGCGCGGCGGGGCGGATGCGTGGGACCTGTCCCGCGCCGCCTTCGCCGCCGCCTACGGGCCGCTCGCCGGGCCGCTGCGCCTTGCCCGTCACCGCGCGGCCGAACGGCTCGCCGCCGGGCCCGCCTGCCACCTGAGCGCCTTCTGGGTGGCGCCGCAGGCCCGCGGGCGCGGCATCGGGGGGCTGCTGCTGGACGCGCTCTGCGCCGCCGAACCCGGCCCGATCACGCTTCTCGCCCGCCCGGGGCGCGAGGCTTTCTACCGCCGCCACGGCTTCCGGGAGGGAGGGCCGGCGCGGCTGCGCCTGGTCGGGCGCCTTGCGCGCATGACCGCGATGGAGCGCCCGGCCCCCATACCGGCCCGCGGCGCCTGAGCGTACGGAGGACGCCCCATGGATTTCGCCCTTTCCGAGGAGCAGCAGGCCATTTTCGACATGGCCCGCGATTTCGGGGCCGAGAAGATCGCCCCCCATTCCGAGGCCTGGGAGGCCGCGGGGACCATCCCGCGCGAGCTCCTCGAAGAAGCGGGCGCGCTCGGCCTCGGCGGCATCTACGTGTCGGAGGAGAGCGGCGGGACCGGCCTCGGCCGCCTCGACGCGGCGCTGATCTTCGAGGCGCTGGGGATGGCCGACCCGTCCGTGGCCGCCTTCATCTCGATCCACAACATGTGCGCGCGGATGGTCGACGCCTATGGCAGCGCGGAGCTGAAGGAGAAATACCTCCCCGGCCTGTGCGCCCTCACCACCGTCGCCTCCTACTGCCTGACCGAGCCCGGCGCCGGCTCCGACGCCGCCGCGCTGCGCACGAAGGCCGAGCGGACCAATGACGGCTGGGCGCTGACCGGCACGAAAGCCTTCATCTCCGGCGGCGGCTTCTCGGACATCTATCTCGTGATGTCGCGCACCGGGGATGACAGCCCCAGGGGCGTCTCCTGCGTCATCCTCGAGAACGGGACCGAGGGGCTGAGCTTCGGCGCGCAGGAGCGGAAGATGGGCTGGAAGGCCCAGCCCACCGCGCAGGTGCAGATGGACGGCGCCAAGGCCCCCGCGGGCGCGCTGCTGGGCGAGGAAGGCGCGGGCTTCAAATACGCGATGATCGGCCTCGACGGCGGGCGGCTGAACATCGCCGCCACGGCGCTCGGCGGCGCGCAGGCGTGCCTGGACAAGGCGCTGACCTACATGGGCGAGCGCAAGGCCTTCGGGCAGAGCCTCGACCAGTTCCAGGCCCTCCAGTTCCGCCTTGCGGACATGGAGATCGAGCTCCAGGCCGCGCGCACCTTCCTGCGCCAGGCGGCGTGGAAACTTGACCGCGGCGAGCGCGACGCCACTGTGTACTGCGCCATGGCCAAGCGTTTCGTCACCGACACCGCCTTCAAGGTGGCGAACGAGGCGCTTCAGCTCCACGGCGGCTATGGCTACCTGGCCGATTACGGGATCGAGAAGATCGTGCGCGACCTGCGCGTCCACCAGATCCTGGAAGGCACCAACGAGATCATGCGGGTGATCGTGGCGCGCCACATGCTCGCGAACAGGGATTGATCCGATGACCATTCAGACCCGCGGCGGCGATCAGCTGATCGTGCGCAAATCCGGCCGCGCCGGGCGCATCACCATGAACAACCCCAAGGCGCTGAACGCGCTGACCATGGAGATGTCCTACGGCATCGAGGACGCGCTGGACGCGTTCCGCGACGATGACGGCGTGGACCTCGTCATCATCGACGCCGCCGGCGACCGCGCCTTCGGGGCCGGGGGCGACGTGAAGGAGCTGGCGATCCGCGGGCGCGAGGGCGACGTGGACTTCTCCCGCCGCTTCTTCGGGGACGAGTACCTGATGAACGCCGCCCTCTCGGGCTTCGCGAAACCCGTCGTCACCATGGTCGACGGCATCGTCATGGGCGGCGGGGTCGGCGTGTCGGGCCACGGCTCGCACCGGATCGTGTCCGAGAAGACCGTGCTCGCCATGCCCGAATGCGGCATCGGCCTGATCCCCGACGTGGGCGGCACCTGGCTCCTGTCCCGCGGGCCGGGCCGCGTGGGCGAGTGGCTGGGCCTGACCGGCGCGCGCATCGGCGCCGCCGACGCCATCACGGCGGGCTTCGCCGACGTCTTCGTGCCGTCCTCGGAGTTCCCGCACCTGATCGAGGGGCTGGAAGCGACGGGCGACGTCTCGATCCTCGAGGACGCGGCGCAGGAGCCGGAGCCGGGCGAGATCCCCGGCCTCCAGGCCCAGATCGACCGCTGTTTCGAGGGGACCGACCCCGAGGCCATCGTCGCCCGCCTTCAGGCCGAGGGCGAGTGGGGCGCGAAACAGGCCAAGGCGATCCTGCGCGGCTGCCCGCTTTCGGTGCATTGCACGCTGGAACTTCTCGACCGCGCCCGAAAGGCCGGGAAGATCGAGGACTGTCTTGTCCAGGAATACCGCTTCGCCGCCCGCTGCATCGACGAGGGCGAGTTCCTCGAGGGTATTCGCGCGCAGTTGATCGACAAGGACCGCAATCCCCAGTGGGCCGCCCCCAACCTTGGGGATGTGACTTCTGAAAAAGTGGCGTCCATGCTTGCGCCGGTTCCCTCCGGGGACTGGCCCGATCATTTGACACAGGACGCCTGACATGAGCCTCGCGCGCGACGTTTTCACCGCCCATGCCGATATCTACGACCGGACGCGCCGCGCGCTGATCCCCTGCTTCGAACGCTTCTACGACACGCCGGGGCAGGTGCTGACCGATCTCGGGATCGCGCCGCGCCGCGCGCTGGACCTCGGGGCCGGGACCGGGCTGCTCTCGGCCATGATCGCGCGGGACCACGCGGTGGAGGAGCTGACGCTCTTCGACCGCTCCGGCGCGATGATGGCGCAAGGGGCGGGCGCGCTCGCGCAGGGGCGGCGGCTGGAGACGGTCGAGGGCGACATGGGCCGGGCCGAGGACATGGCGGACCTGCAAGGCGGCTATGACGCGATCTGGTCGGCGCTGGCGATCCATCACCTGGATGCGGCGGGCAAGCAGGCGCTGTTCGCCCGCATCTTCGCCCTGCTGCGCCCCGGCGGCGTCTTCGTCAACGCCGACCAGGCGCTTGGCGACACCCCGGCGCAAGAGGCGATCTACCGCGCCGACTGGCTGCGCCGCGTGCGCGCGGCGGGGGTCCCCGAGGCGGATCTGACCAAGGCGCTGGAGCGGATGAAGGAGGACCGGATGGCCCCCCTCGCCGACCAGCTCGCCTGGCTGCGGGAGGCGGGCTTCGACCCGGCGACCTGCTGGTTCCAGGACTACAGTTTCAACGTGATCTCGGCCGTTCGGCCGGGCTGAAGACGGCGGGCCGGGGGCCCGCATCGAGGGAGGATCGAGCCATGAAGATCGGTTTCATTGGTCTGGGCAACATGGGCGCGCCGATGGCGGCCAACCTGGCGAAGGCGGGGCACGAGGTGACCGGCTTCGACGTGGCGGGCGTGTCGGTGGACGGCGTCGCCCCCGCGGGCTCGGCCCCCGAGGCGGCTTCGGGCGCGGACGTGGTGATCACCATGCTGCCCAACGGCGACATCCTGCGGGTGGTGGCGGCCGAGGTGGTCCCGGCGATGCAGGCGGGCGCGGTGCTGTGCGACTGCTCGACCGTGGACGTGGAAAGCGCGCAGGCGGCCGCCGCCATGGCCGCCGCGGCGGGCGTCGGCGCGCTCGACGCCCCCGTCTCGGGCGGCACCGGGGGCGCGGCGGGCGGCACGTTGACCTTCATGGTCGGCGGCGACGAGGCCTCCTTCGCCAAGGTCAAACCCCTGTTCGACATCATGGGCCAGAAGGCGGTCCATTGCGGCGCGGCGGGCGCGGGCCAGTCGGCCAAGATCTGCAACAACATGATCCTCGGCATCTCGATGATCGCGGTGTGCGAGGGGTTCAACCTCGCCGACCGCCTCGGGCTGTCGCGCGAGGCGATGTTCGACGTGGTGAGCACCTCCTCCGGGTCCTGCTGGTCGATCAACACCTACTGCCCGGCGCCGGGCGTGGGCCCGACCTCTCCGGCCGACAATGACTACAAGCCGGGCTTCGCGGCCGAGCTGATGCTGAAAGACCTCAAGCTGTCGCAGCAGGCGGCGGACGCGGCGGGCGCCGCCACCCCGATGGGCGCGGCGGCCACGGCCCTCTATGACGCCTTCGTGGCCGAGGGCGGCCAGGGCAAGGATTTCAGCGCCATGCTGCTGCGCCTCGCCGAGATGTCGAAGGGTTGAAGGCGCCCATTTTGGCGGGCGAGGGGCGGGGGGAAGGTCAGCATCGTTGACCCTCCTCCCTGCCCCGCGCATTCTGCGCGGCGACCGTCACCGCCGCGGAGCGCCCGATGATCCCCGCCGATTTCCCCGCCCGCTGGCAGGCGGCCTGGAACGCCCATGACCTGCCGCTGATCCTGTCGCATTACGCGCCGGGGGTGGTGTTCCGATCCCGCAAGGCGATCCCGCTGACGGGGGCCGGAGAGGTGCGGGGGCGCGATGCTCTCGCCGCCTATTGGGGCGCGGCGCTGGCCGCCCAGCCGGACCTGCGCTTCGAGGTGGAGACGGTCTACGCGGGCCATGACGTGCTGGTCATCGCCTATCGCAACCACCGCGGCGTGCGCGCGGCGGAAACGCTGCTCTTCGACGCGGAGGGGCTGGTGGCGGAGGCCTCGGCCTGTCACGTCGGGTGAGACCGGGGGCTGACGCCCCTCACATCGCCTCGAGATACCGCTCCAGCTCCACCGGGGTCACCTGCGCCTCGACCAGCGCGTGCTCCTGCTCGGCCTGCTTGACCAGCAGGTCGACCATGTGCGGCCCCAGCACCCCGCGCAGGAAGCTCGACCCCTTCGCGGCGTCGATCGCGTCATGCATCGTGCAGGGGATCGGGATCACGTCGTCCGCCGCGTAGCCGTCACCCTTGATCGCGGCGTCCGGCTCCAGCCCCTCGACGATCCCTTCCAGCCCCGCCGCGATCTGCACGGCGGCCAGCAGCCAGGGGTTCGCGTCCGCCCCCGCCTCGCGCGCCTCGATGCGCACCGCGCCGTCATGCCCCTCGATCACCCGCAGGGCCACCAGGCGGTTGTCCCGCCCCCAGGTGGCCGCCGTGGGCGCGTAGGAATAGGGCGCGCGGCGGCGGTAGGCGTTGGGGGTGGGGCCGGCGACGATGCTGCTTTCGCCCATCCGCCGCTGCATCCCGGCGAGATAGGCGTAGCCCATGGCCGAGAGCTTGCCGCCCTCGGCGAACAGGTTCTTCCCGTCCGCCCAGGCCGAGTGGTGGTAGTGGAAGCCGGAGCCGGTCCATTCCGGGTAGGGCTTGGGCATGAAGGTGGCGCGCAGCCCGTGGCGGCGGGCGATCTGCTTGACCATGCCGCGCAGGATCAGCGCGTGCTCGGCCGCGGTCTGCGCGGCGCCGTAGCGGATGTTCACCTCGACCTGGCCGGGGGCGTATTCGGGGTTCGACTGCTCGACCGGGATCCCCATCTCGGTCAGCTGGTTGCGGATCGGCTGCAGCACGTGTTCCAGCACCCCCGCGCGGTCGAGGCCGTAGCAATCCGGCCGCTCCTCGGTCGGTTTCCCGGTGGCGGGGTCGTAGAGGTAGAATTCAAGCTCCGCGCCCAGCTGGATCTCCAGCCCCATCTCCGAGGCGCGCGCGAGGACGCGCTGCAGGATCGGGCGCGGATCGATGGGCGAGGGGTCGAGGCTCTGCTCCATCGCCTCGCCCAGCGCGAACATCACGCCCTCTTCCCACGGCACCGGGCGCAGCAGGCCGGTGGGGCGGATGTGCAGGTCCGGGCAGCCGGCATGGTCGCCGGTCCAGGAGTTCTCGATCTGCCGCGAGGCGTGGTCGAGGGCGAAGAAGGAGTTGTCGAGGGCGATGCCGTTCTTCTGCACCGAGGGCCAGTGCGCGGCGGCGACGCGCTTGCCGCGCAGGATGCCGTTGAGGTCTCCGATGCCGACGATGACGGTGTGGATGCCTGCGGGCAGGTCGGCGGTCGCGGCGTCGCGCATGGGGGGCTCCTTGGCGGGCGGGGAAGGTCGCTGACACAAGGGGTAGCCGGGGCCGCGGCGGGCGGCAAGCGGCGGCGCGCAGGGCGGGCGCCGCGGCGCCGCAAAAAAGGTCGTGAGGGGGATCCGGCCGCCTGGGGGGAGCGAGCCCCCCCGCGCGCGACCGGAGGGCGGCCTGCGCCGCCCGGCACACAGATCGGGCGGGGGCGCGCGGCGGGGAGAGGGCCGAGAGGCCCCGCGCCCTCAGCTGCGGCCGCGGGCGATGGCCTCGTAGGCCTCCTGCCAGCCCTCGAGATCCCGGCGCAGGCTTCCGACCGTGTCCATGGCGGCGGCCAGCTCCGCCTCCCGCTCGGCCAGCGCGCGGTGCAGGGCGGCCTCGGCCTCGGCGCGCTCGGCCTCGACGCGGGCGATCTCCGCGCGCATGTGGATCTCGGCCGCCTCCTGCGCCTCCTCGGCCTCGTGCAGGCGCTCGGCCATGTGCTCGTGCTTCTCCAGCTCGGCGGCGCCGCCATGGCGCAGGCGCTGCCACAGAAGGTGCAGCAGCACGCCGAACAGCACGGCGGCCCCGAGGGCGAGGGCCAGGGCGATGGTCAGGTCTTCGCGGGTCATCGCGCGCTCTCCTCGGCGTCGGGGGTGTCGGCAGGAGCTTCCGTGGGCGCATCCGCCGGGGCCGCGGCTTGCGTCCCGCCCCCCTGCGCCTGCGCCGGCGCCGCGGGATCCGCCAGCGGATCGGGCGCGCCCGGGGGCACGGCCCCGCCGTCCGAGAAGGCGATGCGCCGGTTCGCGGCGCGCCCCTCCTCGGTCGAATTGTCCGCCACCGGGCGCGCCTCGCCATAGCCCTGCGCGGTCATGCGCCAGCCCGGCGCGCCGCGGCGGCGCAGCGCCTCGAGCACCGCCTCCGCCCGGCCGCGGCTCAGCGCCTGGTTGGTCGTCTCGCGCCCCTGGCTGTCGGTGTGGCCCTCGATCTCCACCACCAGCCCGCCGCAGCGCTTCAGGATCCCCGCAAGGCGGTCCAGCACCCCGGCGGAGCCCGCGACGATGCGGGCCGAGCCCGGCTCGAACCCGATCGGGTCGGGGGCCTGGGCGGCGTTCAGCGCCTCGATGCAGCGCGCGGGGCCCAGCGGCAGCTGCGCGGCGCGGGCGGCGAGGTCCACGGCGACGACCGAGAGGGTCTTGACCCCGGTCTCCGCCTCGAGCCGCGCGAGGGCGGCGGCGGAGCGGCGGGCGGCCTCGGGGTCGTCGGTCTCCCCGGACACGGTGGCGCGGGCGCCGTCGAAGGCCGCCGCGCCTTTCGAGAGGGGCGCGAGCGCGTCGATGCCCGAGAGCGCGGCGCGCCGCCAGGCGGGCGGCGCGGGCGCGTCGGCGAGGCCGAGCGCGGGCGCCGGGTCGGAGGCGGCGGCGGCGGGCGCCGGGTCGGAGGCGGCGGCGGCGGCGGAGGGGTTGGAGGCGGCGGGCGCCGCGACGGGGTCGGCGGCATCGCCCCCCGCGGCATCGGGGGTCGCGGCTTCGGGCGTCCCCGCGGCGTCCCCGGCCTCGGGCGTCCCGGCAAGCGCGTCCCCGGCCAGCGGCGCGGGCGCCTCGCCCTGCCCCTGTCCCTGTCCCTGCCCCGCGGCGGCCTCGCCTCCCCCGCCCGGCAGCGCGTCGGCCCCGAGGCGCGCGCGGGCATAGGCGATCACCACCGCCCGCGTCGCCGCATCCGGCGCGCGCCCGGCCAGCCGCGCGCCCTGCGGGCCGTGGCGGGCGGCGAACCACAGCGTCGGGTCCTCGGCCCCGTCCAGCCCGCCGGTCAGCAGCGGCGGCCCCTCGGCGGTCAGCGCCCAGCCGGGGCCGAGCCGCACCGACAGCCGCCGCGCCGCCGCCTCGAACGCCTCGGGGCGCACCGGGGCCGCGGCGCTCAGCTTCACGTCGCGGTCGGTGATCTCGACCCGCGCGGCCTCCAGCTCGGCGATGGCGTCGAGCGCGGCCAGCGCCGCCTCGCCCCAGGCGCTGGTCGGCGCGCCGACGCCCACCCGGCAGGCCGGGCCGGCGACCGCCCCGGGCAGCGCCGCGAAGGCCGCGGCGATGGCGTCGCCCTCGGCCTCGCTGCGCACGTGGCAGGTCTGCAGCCGCGCCCCCTCCGGCCCGCGCATCGCGGCGAAGCGGAACGGGCGGAAGGCGGGCGGCGGGGCCGAGATCGACAGCTCCAGCGCCAGCCCCTCGGGCGCCGCGCGGCGCAGGCGGCGTTCCAGCCGCAGCCGGTCGACATCGGCGCCGATCCAGCCGGTGATCTTCAGCATCCCGGGGGTCAGCTCGGCCGCGCCGCTGGCGAGGGTCGAGAGCGCCTCGGCCGCAAGGTCCCGCGCCGCCTCCCAGGCCGCGGCGTCGGCGGGCGCGCCCGCGGGCATGGCGGCGTCGGCGAGCTCCAGCCCCGCCGCATCCATGGCGCCGCGCAGCGCCTCCATGTCTTCCGCCCGCATCCGCCCGGCGACGGCCAGGCGCCCGCCGTCGCGCGTCATCACCGCGGCGGGGGGCGGCGCGGCGGGGCGCGGGCCCAGCAGCGCCGCGGCCCGCGCCTCGGCGTCCTCCGGGGCCTCGGGCGGCGGCGCGCCGGGGGCGATGATGTCGAAGGTCAGCCGCCCGGCGCCCGCGGCCTCGGCCGCGACCAGCAGCGCCGCGTCGCGATCGGCGGCCGAGGGCGCGTGGCCGCGCACATGCGCCTCGAGCCCGTCGGCCCGGACCATGGCCCAGTCATGCCCGGCCCCGTGCAGCGCGGCGGTCAGGCGTTTCTCGAGCCCGCGTTCGGCGACGACCGGCGCGAGCGTCGCCACCCCTCCCAGCGCGCCGAGGGCGACGAGGGTCGAGAGGGCGAAGGCGAAGCGCAGGCCGGGGCCCGGTCTGGTCATGTCGCGTTGGCTCCGTGTTCGGACGCGCGAGGGGGTCGGAGCGCTTGAATAGGGCCTGCGCCGGGTCGGCGTCCAGTGGGCGCGGCGCGCGGGGGTGAGTCGCACCGGGGCGCGGCGGGGGTGGTGAAGGGGGAATGATTCCCCTCGACAGGCCGGTTTCAGCGCGGTTTTCGGGGCGCGCCCGGGTTTCAGGCCCGATGCGGCGCGCGGCCTCGACGAAAAAGTGGCGAAAACGTCGGAAAACGATCCCGGGGCGCGCTTCATTCTCGAAATTGGGATCGCCAAATGCATCAAAGAATGTATCATCCGGGATGTGAGCGAGAACGACATCGTTCGCCTGCGCGCATAGCGTGCATTGCGGGGGCCCTTCCCGCTGGAACGATGTTCTCCTCGACTGCGACGGCTGACGCTCCTGCCGGACGCCGCGGTCGAATGCCGGGCGGGGGTCACGGCCCCGCCCGGCGCCGCCGCGCCCGCTTCCGCCCCGCATCCCATCCGCACCCCATTCGCATCGGGGCCGGCTCACCCGCAGCGCGCTTGGTTTCCGGCGGCGACCGGAACCCCGCCTTGCGCGGCGCGTTGACCTTTGCGTACCGGCGAGGCTAGACCGTCTTCACCGGAGGGATGGCAGAGTGGTCGATCGCGGCGGTCTTGAAAACCGTTGAACCGAGAGGTTCCGTGGGTTCGAATCCCACTCCCTCCGCCAATTCACATAAGGCACTGAAAAAGCTCGGGAAATCCAGATGAGTCCACCGCGCTCGTTGTCCAATTTGGACCACAAGTCAGAGGTTGAGACCGAGGATATGAGCTATCTCAAGCAGTCCCGCGGCAAGGGCTGGGTCTTCCGTATGAAGACGCCCGAGATTCTCGTGGGCAAACCGAACCCATGGACCGGCAAGCCCTTCGGAAACGAGATCAAGAAGGGGCTGGGGACGCGCAGCAAGCGTGAGGCCATGCGACTGCGGGACGTTGCGCTGGGCGAGATCAGGCGACTTGAGGTCGAAGCGGCTGGCGGAAAGCCGTTCTCGAAGGAACGCGCCCTGTCATGGGCCGCATTCCAACGCGAGTTTGAAGCCCGCAGCGAAGGGACGCCATACGAGATCACCCCGAGCGAGGTCATCCGGGACGAGATCGAAGCTGAGCTGGCACTGCCTCGCTCCAAGCGGCGCAGCTCGAACGCGGACCTCGAACGATACGCCGCTATCGCGCTTCGCGGTGAGACGCCCCTGACCGATGCGCTGGAACAGTATCTGGTCGAGCGCGGCCCCGAGGCCGAACAGCGCGGTTACATGCCCCTCAAGCCCGCGACCGTGAAGGACGTGAAGACAGCGGTCGCCTACCTACGAGACCATCTTGGCCCTGAGGCGACCTTGGCCGTGGTCACCACAGACACCGCGCGAGTCTTCCTGCAAGACGTTCTGCCGTCCAAGACCGGCCCTCGCTCGCCGCAGGGTCTCTCTGCGAAGACGGTAGACAAGCACGCAACCATGCTTGCGGGCCTTTGGGACTGGGCTAGGGAACGCGGTCTCATCTCAAGCGAAGAGGACAATCCGTGGCGCCGAAAGCGGTCTGTGCGCCGAGCCAAAGGTAAGGAGCGGGTCCGCCGACCTTTCAATGCGGAAGAGGTACATCGGCTCTTTAAGGCTTACCCCGCAGGGGACCGGATGGGGGACGCCATGCGTCTCGCGCTGGTCACCGGAGCGCGGGCTGATGAGTTGGGCCAGGTGCGCTGGGCGGATGTCGAGGAAGATGGGTCGGGCTTCCATATTCGAGAAGGCAAGACCGAGAACGCAGCACGGTGGGTGCCGCTCCCTACCATCATCCGACCCGTTGTCCTCGCGCGGCGCGCCCGAATGCCCGCCAGTGCTGACGGGCGACTCCTGTGGGACTGGCCCCTACGCCCCAAGGACGGCAAGTGCTCGTCGCTCTCGCAGGCTTTCACACGGGTTCGCAGGGAGGTGCTAGGGACAGCAACTAACGGGAAATTGGTCTTTCACAGCTTCAGGCATACGTGGCGGACACAGGCGCTGAGGGCTGGGCTGAACGACCATATGGTCCACCAGATCGGCGGCTGGAAAGCGACGAAGACATCATCCACTCCCTACAACCATGGATTTGAAAAAACCCAACTGGCAAAAGCGATGAACACGCTGCAAGCCCAGATGGCGACCGCGGACTTGCTGGAATTCTTCTGACCCCGACCTCTGATGAAACCGCTTCAACCATGTTGCGAAGCACCTCCCCTAAACCTAACCTGAAGCGACACTGTTGAAGGGGAGCGCCCACTCTTTGGAAAAGCCGAATTTTGCGAACAGCACGCGTAATCCCTTGGGCGAGCTATCAGAACTACGGCTCGAATTTGACAGCGAGGCCAGTGCACTCGAATTGATGTGCATCATAAGAATTAGCACTATGCGATATGAGCATCGCGGTGCTGACTTTGAAGTCGGACTAACACGGGCCTACCTACGGCTCGCCCTAGGGCCTGTCCCCATAAACAGGCTTCCCCAATCGGGCTCGATCTGATTCAACCTCCCGAAAGAGGAGGTCGCCATGCGCCGTCACGAGCTGTCCGACAAG
>NZ_JBOCEF010000075.1:0-14402 GCF_050586345.1 Rhodovulum sp. DZ06 | reverse complement strand
CAACTATCTCGCAGCCCTGAAGCTCGCATCCATCCGCATTTGGATTGCCGGGATATGAGTCCGCGTCCTAGGGGCGTCTGCGGTTGAAATGCTCACCCCGGCCTGAGTCCCGAGCAGGCCTATGTCCGCAAGGGGATCGGTCAGCGGACGGTGCGGCGGAGGCGTCCTGAAACCCGTGCGCCCGTATCATTTAGCTGGTCCGTTTTGTTTTGCAGTGATGGCGCCTCAAACGTTGCAGTCCCGCCATGACCGGCACCCGTATCGGCTACGTCCGCTGCTCCACCGACCGCCAGGATCTCACCGCGCAACGCGAGGCTCTGCTGGCGCTCGGGGTCGCCGAGGACTGCATCTATGTCGACCACGGCCTGACCGGGCGGAACCGCGCCCGCCCCGGGCTCGACCAGGCGCTCGCAGCCGTGCGCGAAGGCGACACGCTCGTGGTCGCCAAACTCGACCGCCTCGCGCGTTCGGTCCCGGATGCGCGGGACATCGCCGACCGGCTGTCGGCGCGCGGCGTGAAGCTGGCGCTCGGCGGGGCGGTCTATGATCCGACCGACCCGATAGGGCGGATGTTCTTCAACATCCCGCTGCCTTCGCCGAGTTCGAAAGCGACCTCATCTGCCTGGGCGCCCGCGAGGGCATGGCCGTCGCCCGGGCCCGCGGCAAGCTGCGCGGCAAGAAGCCCAAGCTCTCCGATCGCCAGGCGAAGGAGCTGCGGCGGATGTACGACACGGGGGAGTGCTCGGTCAGCGATCTGGCGGAGGTGTTTTCGATCTCGCGACCCACGGTCTACCGGACGCTGCAGCGGACCGGGGCAGGGGGCTGAACCGCGGATCGGCGCGCCGCGAAGATCGGCAGCGAAGATCGGCATTTTCCCGCTTGGCCTCCTGATTTATCATTGCACTGCAAGGTCAAACCCAAAACGAAAGATCGGCAATGATCGAGGCCGTCACCCGCATCGAACCCTGCGGAATCGAGGACATGATCCCCGAGGCGCTCAGCGACCTCATCCTCTCGATCCGCGCCGAGTCCGCCGAGATCGGCCGTAACCTGCACCCCGACGCCGCGGCGGAGCTGCGCGGCTTCGTGCGGGTGATGAACGCCTATTATTCAAACCTGATCGAGGGCCATAACACCAAGCCCAGGGACATCGAGGCGGCGCTTCGGGGCGAGATCCTGCCCGACGCCGACCGCCCGCTGGCCGAAGAAGCCGCCGCCCATGTCCGCGTGCAGGAATGGATCGACGCCGAGGCCGACGCGGGGCGGCTGCCGGAGCCGACCTCCAGCGCCTTCATACGCGACCTGCACGCCCGCTTCTACGCCGCGATGCCCGAGGAATTCCGCTTCGTCGAGCAGGACGGCCGCCGCGTCGCGATCGAAGGCGGCGCCTGGCGCGCGCAGGAGGTGCAGGTCGGACGCCACCTGCCGCCCTCGGCGGGCCGCATTGCCGATTTCATGGCGCATTACGAGCGCCGCTATCGCGGCCTGACCCGGGGCGCGACCGGGCGGATCCTCGCCATCCCGGCAGCCCATCACCGGCTGAACTACATTCACCCGTTCCTCGACGGCAACGGCCGGGTGAGCCGCCTCGTCAGCCACGCGATGATCCGGGCGGCGGGGATCGGCGGGCACGGGCTGTGGTCAATCTCGCGCGGGTTGGCGCGGGGGCTGGAGGATCGGGGCGAGTACAAGCTGCGCATGGACGCCGCCGACCGGCCGCGCCAGGGCGAGCGGGACGGGCGGGGGAACCTCTCGGCGGCGGCGCTGGAGGGGTTCACCGGCTGGTTCCTGACGGTGATGCTCGACCAGGTGCGGTTTGCGCGAACGATGCTGGACCTCGACGCGCTCGGGCCGCGCTATGCGGCGCTGGCGCGAGATGTGCTGCCGCAGGAACCGCGCGCCGCCGCGCTGATCGACCATGTGCTGCGCTTCGGCGAGATGCCCCGCGGCGACGCGGCCCTGGTGCTGCGCGTGGGCGAGCGCACCGCGCGGACGGCGCTGGCGGCGGCGGTGAAGGCGGGCTTTCTGCGCTCGGCCAGCCCCAAGGCGCCGGTGCGCATCGGCTTTCCGCTGGACTGGCGCGAGCGGCTGTTCCCCAACCTCTTCACCGATGCGCCGCTGGAAATCGCGCCGGCCCCGGCCCCGCCAAGGATGGGGTAGGGGGCGGGCCGCAGCGAGCGGGATCCGTGGCGCCCGCGCCCAGTTTTCAGAGCACGCCGCACGGCAGCCCAGAGTTCCAGAAGGCCCCGACTCTGACGCAGGGGACAGGTCACACCGGCCGCCAGGACCTCACCGCGCAGCGCAAGGCTTTGCCGGCGCTCGGCGTCGCCGAGGACCGCATCTGCGTCGACCACGGCCTGACCGGCCGGAACCGAGCCCGCCCCGGGCTCGACCAGGCGCTGGCCGCAGTGCGCGAGGGCGACACGCTGGTGGTCGCCAGGCTCGACCGGTTGGCGCGCTCGGCGCCCGACGCGCAGGACATCGCCGACCGGCTCTCGGCCCGCGGGGTGAAGCTGGCGCTCGGCGGGGCGGTCTATGACCCGACCGACCCGATGGAGCGGATGTTCTTCAACATCCCGCCGCCTTCGCCGAGTTCGAAAGCGACCTCATCTGCCTGGGCGCCGGCGAGGACATGGCCGTCGCCCGCGCCCGGGGCAAGCTCTCCGACCGCCAGGTGAAAGAGCTGCGGCGAATGGTCGACACCGGGGTATGCTCGGCGAGCGATCTTGCGGAGGTCTTTTCGCTCTCCCGCCCGACGGTGTACCGGACGCTGCAGCGGACCATGCGACCTTCCGGCTGAGCCGCCTTCAGCGGCCGGATCCGATTCAGATCAAGGAGCTCCGTGTCCGTCCGGTCTATCGGCTGCGGCAGGCATGACCGAAGACCGAGGCTGCGGAAGAAAGGGGCCGAGATGCACGATGGCGGATGCTGCGACCGGGAGAGCGGCGGGGGAGCGGCGCACCTGCCGCTGGAGGCTGCGCGCCGCCGCGCGGCCGGTATCGCGGCGCCGATCGGACGTATCGAAACCGTGCCCCCTGGCGACGCTGCCGGCCGCGTTCTCGCGGCCCCGGCGCATGCGTCGCTGGCGCAGCCGGGCTTCGATCGCTCCGCAATGGACGGCTATGCCCTGCGCTCCGCGGATCTGACCGGGGCCGGGCCGTGGCGCCTTCCGGTCGCGCTGCGCGCCGCGGCGGGCGACGCGCCTGCCGCCCTGCCGAAACGCGCGGCCGCGCGCATCTTCACCGGCGCTCCGCTTCCCGCCGGCGCAGACGCGGTGGTCATGCAGGAAGGGACCCGCCGCGAGGGCGCCGTGGTGGAGCTGAGCGCCGCGCCGCGCTCCGGCGACAACGTCCGCCGCCGCGCGGAGGAATTCGAGGCGGGCGATCCGCTGATACCGGCCGGGCGCAGGCTGAGCGCCCGCGACCTGGCGCTGGCGGCTTCGGGCGGCGTCCGGAGCCTGTCCGTGCGCGCCCGCGTGCGGGTCGCGCTGCTGGTCACCGGGAACGAGCTGGCCATCGCCGGCGCCGCGCCGGATCCGGGATCGATCCCGGATGTCGACACCCCGCTGCTGCCCCCGCAAAGGGTCCCCGACCGGCTCGAAGACCACCTCCGGGCGATCGGCGAGGCTGCGCGCGGCGCCGATCTGGTGATCACCACCGGCGGCGTCTCGGTCGGAGAGGAAGATCATGTCCGCGCAGCGGTTCTCGGGCTCGGCGGCCGGATCGAGGTCGAAGGCGTCGCCATGAAGCCAGGCAAGCCGACCGCGCTGGGACGGATCGGCGATGCCGTCTGGCTGGGCGCGCCGGGCAATCCCATGTCGGCCTGCATCGCCTTCTGCCTGTTCGTCCCGTCGCTGCTGGCGGGGCTGAGCGGCGATGCCGGAGCGCCGCCGCCCCGCTTCGGGGTCGCGGCGAACGCGCTGCGCAAGCAGGCCGGGCGTGCGGAGATCCGCCCCGCCCGGCTCAAAGGCGCGGGCGCTGCGGGCGCCCCGCGCCTGGTGATCGACGCGCATGTCAGCTCCGACCGCCTCGGTCCGCTTGCACGGGCGCAGTGCTGCGTGATCCTTCCCGCCGGGGCGGAGGAGATCGCGCCCGGCGCGCCGGTTGAAATTCTCCCCTTTCCGGAAGGCATGTAGGCGTATGGCGAAACTTGGATATGTCCTGACCACCGAGCGCGGCGGCGCCGATGCGCTGCTGAGCGGGCTGGCCGCGCGGTTGCGCGGCGAAGGGCGCGTCGTGGCCGGGATCGTGCAGTCGCGGGCGCCCTCGGCGCGCGATCATCCCTGCGACATGGACCTCGCGGTCCTGCCCGACGGGCCCGAGATCGCCATCGCGCAGAAGCTCGGCGCCGCCTCGCGCGGATGCCGGCTCGATCCCGCCTCGCTGGAGCAGGCCGCCGCCGCGGTGGAGCGCAGCCTGGCCGCGGATGCGGAGGTTCTGATCGTGAACAAGTTCGGCGCGCAGGAATGCATGGGGCGCGGGCTCTGCGCCGCCTTCGGCCTGGCGATGGAGCGGGGCGTTCCCGCAATCACCGCGGTCAACGGGCTGAACCACGACGGGTTCCTCGCCTTCGCGGGCGACATGGCCGAATTGCTGCCGCCGGATGCGGAGGCGCTGTACGCCTTCGCCCGCGGGCGGGGCTGAAACGCGCGCGCCGCCGCTCCTGCCCGGAACGGCGGCTCGGGGAAGTCGGCAGGGCGGCGTCTTCAGACGGTCGCGCCCTTGCAGCGGATCAGGCAGCCGGTCAGGGCCGCGGCGATGCCGATCACGGCCGAAACCGCGAACTCCATCGTCGTGACGTAAGTGGCGTGGGCGCCGCCGAAGATCAGCGGCCCGGCCAGCCCGACCACGAGCCCCATGGGCGCGGCCAGCGACCACCAGCGGGTGGTCATGCCGAGCGCGAGGCCGAGAATGCCGGGGATGCCGAGAACGGCGCCGCCGATCGTTCCGAGGAAATCGAGAAAACTGAGCATGGGTCCTGCATCCTGAACTGGTCCGCAGGCGGGCGTCGCCGCCTGCGGAAACTGCCGCGGAAACTGTCTGCGGCTCACCGGGCCTTGTCGGCCATGTAGGAGCGGATCTTCTCCGCCTCGACCTCAGCCTCGGCCGCTGCGGCCGCGCCGAAGGGCGCGCCGCGCTCCATGGCCAGCTCCTCGGTCACATGGCGATATTCCTCGAGATAGCCGGGCGCGAGGTCATGGGCGATGCCCTGGTGGCAGTCGATGCAGGTCATGTTCTCATCGATCGCCTTCTGGTGGCTGGCCGCGGCGCGGGCCTCCTGGATCGTGAAGTCCATGTACTCGAACGCATGGCAGTTGCGGCACTCCCGGCTGTCCGAGGCCTTCATCTTGCGCCAGACCGCCGAGGCCATCTCCAGCCTGCGTTCCTCGTATTTCTCGGGGGTGGAGATCGTGCCCATCACTTCGTGATAGACGTCCTTCACCGCCATGATCTTGGCCTTCATCTTGTACTGCCACTCATGCGGGACATGGCAGTCCGAGCAGATCGCCCGCACGCCCGAGTGGTTGTTGTAGTGGATCGTCTGGCGGTACTCGCCGAGATTGGTCTCCATCGTGTGGCAGGACACGCAGAACTCCTCGGTGTTCGTCATCTCCAGCGTCCAGTTGAACCCGCCCCAGAAGATGATCCCGCCCATGAATCCGGCGATGGTCAGGAACCCGACGCTCGCGACCGTGCTGGGCCGCCAGATGGCGTCCCAGATCCGGCGCAGGCGGCCGCGCGGCTTGTCGTCATGTTCGGCCATGATGCGTGCCTTTCGTCAGCGCGGCGCGTTCGAGGGGGCGAAGCTGTTGCCCACCAGCGCCGGGGCGTTGGCCTGGGGCACATGGCACTGGTTGCAGAACCAGCGCGTGCCCGCGACGGTGTCGAGCTGGTTGCCGTCCCGGTCGAGGTAATGGGTCATCGACAGGGTGGGGGCGCCGCGCTCTCCGGCCACGGTCCAGTCATGGCAGCCGAGGCACTGGTTGGTGCGCTTGTCGATCTGGTAGTGGTCCATCGAATGCGGGATGATCGGGGGCTGCTGGCGGTAGTTGCGCGCCTCGCGCCCCTCCTGCTGCTGGTGCACCGGCTCGGCGGGCAGGGTCGAGGTAACCTCGGCGCCGCGCAGCGACTTGACGGGTCCGGCGGTCTGGGCCGCGACCAGCCCGCCCGCGACAAGGGCGGCGGCCAGGGCGGCGGCGCCCGCGATGGTCGAGATGTTCATTCCCTCTCTCCGTGTTCTTATCCTGGTCAGGCGGCGCGGTCGGCGGGCGCTGGCCGGCTTTCGGCGACATTGGCGTCGAAACGGTGGGTGAAGGCGAAGACATCGACCGAACAGACGTCGATGCAGCGCCCGCAATTGGTGCAGTCGGGCGAGAGGATCAGCGGCGTCTCGCCCGCTTTCCCGCGCAGGGCGGGGGTGATGACATGGGCCTCGGGACAGACCGCGAAGCAGTCCATGCAGTCGTCGCAGGCCGACCGCTTCGTCGCCGAGACGCGCAGCAGGCTCCGCCGCCCGAGCAGCCCGTAGAAGGCGCCCACCGGGCACAGATGCCCGCACCAGCCATGGCGCGAGATCAGAAGGTCGAACAGGAACACCCCGACGACCAGCGCCCATGCGAAGCCCATCCCGAAGACCAGCCCGCGGTGGAGCATGGTGATCGGGTTGACCAGCTCCCACGCGATGACCCCGCCGAGGGCCGAGACTCCGATCGCCGCCCCGAGGATCCAGAGCCTGAGGCTCCGCTTCGGCTGCCAGCCCTTCGGCAGCCCGAGCCGGACATGCAGCCAGTGCGCCGCGTCGGTCACCGGGTTGATCGGGCAGACCCAGGAGCAATAGGTCCGCCCCCCGATCAGCGCGTAGACCCCCGCCACGATCAGCGCGCCGATCAGCGCGGCGCCTTCGGGCCAATGGCCCGCCGCCATGCCCTGCACGGTCACGAAAGGATCGGTCAGCGGCAGCACGCCGAAGGTGCGCGAGCCCGCGAGCGTCCCCGCCACCCACCAGATCCCGAACCAGGGGCCGAGCAGGAACAGCAGCAGGAAAAACGCCTGGGCCAGCCGCCGCAGGATCAGGAACTTATGGGCGCGGGCGAAGCCCTTGAGCTCCACGGCCTCGGCGCCGACGGGACGGGCGGTCTTTTCTTTCATTTCCCCGCTCCCGGAAGCTTGAACGCGGGCTCGAAGCCCCCGGGGGCGGCGAGATTGTCGGTCCCAGGGCCGGGCAGCCGGTCGGGCAGGTCGATCAGACCGTCGACGAGCGGCGCGCCCTTCGCGTCCTTCTCCTCCCAGCCCTTGCGGTAATGCTCCGCCGCTTCGCCGCGGGCGAGGCGCAGCGGCAGCACCTTGATCGCGGCCTCAGGCAGAACGCAGCTCTTCTCGCACATCCCGCAGCCGGTGCAGGCGTCGGCATGGACCGTCGGCGCGAAGATCGCGTGATGGCCCGAGCGGTCGTTGTGCGACAGCTCCAGCGTGATCGCCTCGTCGATCACCGGGCAGACGCGATAGCAGACGTCGCAGCGCAGCCCGAGGAAGTTCAGGCAGTTCTCCTGATCCACCAGCACCGCCGTGCCCATGCGCGCGTCGTCGATGTCGGTCAACGCAGGGTCCAGCGCCCCGGTCGGGCAGGCGGCGACGCAGGGGATGTCGTCGCACATCTCGCAGGGCACGTCCCGGGCGGTGAAATAGGGGGTCCCCGTCGCCGGAGCCTCGCCCAACTCGGCGAGCTTCAGCGTGTCATAGGGGCAGTCGCGGACGCACAGCCCGCAGCGGATGCAGGCGGCGAGGAAATCCTCCTCCGGCAAGGCGCCCGGCGGGCGCAGCGCCTCGGCCGGCAGGGCCTGCGCCGTGCGGCCGAGATGCAGCAGCAGGCCGCCCGCCAGCGCGCAGCCGCCCGCCATGCGCGCCGTTTCGGTCAGGAAACGGCGGCGCTGCGGGGACAGGACCTTGTCGCTGGCGGACATGCTGGCGGACCTTCGGCTGGCGGGGGGACAGGTGGTGGAGCGCTTACGCGCGCTCCACCTTGCAGGCGCATTTCTTGAAGTCGGTCTCTTTCGAGAGCGGGCAGGTGGCGTCGAGCGTGAGCTTGTTGATCAGCTGGCCCTCATCGAACCAGGGCACGAACACGAGGCCGCGCGGCGGCTTGTTGCGGCCGCGGGTCTCGACCCGGCTCAGCATCTCGCCGCGGCGGGTGGAGATCATGATCTCCTGCCCGCGCCGCACCCCGCGGGCCTGGGCGTCATCGGGGTGCATGAACACCACCGCCGAGGGGAAGGCGCGGTGCAGCTCGGGCACGCGCCGGGTCATCGAGCCCGAGTGCCAGTGCTCCAGCACGCGGCCGGTGCAGAGCCAGAGGTCGAATTCCTCGTCCGGGACCTCGGCCGCCTCCTCGAAGGGCGCGAAGATGATCTTCGCCTTGCCGTCCTTGTGGCCGTAGAAGCGCACGTCCTCGCCCGCGGGGACGTAAGGGTCGTAGCCCTCGCGGAAGCGGTAGAGCGTCTCCTTGCCGTCCACGACCGGCCAGCGAAGGCCGCGGGCCTGATGGTACATCTCGAAGGGCGCGAGATCATGGCCGTGGTGGCGGCCGAAATCGGCGTATTCCTCGAACAGGCCCTTCTGCAGGTAGAAGCCGAAATGCTTCGCCTCTTCGTTGTTGAAACCCTCGGCGGTCTCCTCCAGCGGATAGGCGTTCACCTTGCCGTTTTCGTAAAGCACTTCATAGAGCGTCTTGCCGGCGAGTTCCGGCGCCGCGGCGGCGAACTCCGCGCCCCAGGCTTCCTCGACCGTGAAGCGCTTGGAGAATTCGACCAGCTGCCAGAGGTCCGATTTCGCCTCGCCCGGCGCGTCGACCTGCTGGCGCCAGAACTGGGTCCGGCGCTCTGCGTTGCCATAGGCGCCTTCCTTCTCCACCCACATCGCGGTGGGCAGGATCAGGTCGGCGGCGAGCGCGGTGACGGTCGGATAGGGGTCCGAGACGGTGATGAAATTCTCGGGGTTGCGATAGCCGGGGAAGCCCTCCTCGTTCATGTTCGGGGCGGCCTGCATGTTGTTGTTGCACTGCACCCAGTAGGCGTTCAGCACGCCGTCCTTCAGCATCCGGTTCTGGAGCACGGCGTGGAAGCCGGGCTTGGGCGGGATGGTCCCGGCGGGGATGCCCCAGGCTTTCTCGCAGATCTCGCGATGCGCGTCGTTCATCACCACCATGTCGGCGGGCAGGCGGTGGGCGAAGGTGCCGACCTCGCGCGCGGTGCCGCAGGCGGAGGGCTGGCCGGTCAGCGAGAAGGGCGAGTTGCCCGGCTCCGAGATCTTCCCCGTCAGCAGGTGCACGTTGTAGCACAGCCCGTTGACCCAGGAGCCGCGGGTGTGCTGGTTGAACCCCATGGTCCAGAGCGACATCACCTTGCGGTTCGGGTCGGCGTACTGCTGGGCCAGCTTCTCGAGCTGATGGGCGGGCACGCCCGAGATTTCCGAGGCTTTTTCGACGGTGTATTCGGCGACCGAGGCGGCGTAGTCGTCGAAGCTGATCGGCTCGAGTTTGCCGCTGTCGGGGTTCGCCGCGGCGACCTGCAACGCATGCTCGGGGCGCAGGCCATAGCCGATGTCGGTGGCGGTCTTCGTGAAGTTGACGTGCTTGTTGACGAAGTCCCAGTTCACCGCGTCGTTCTGGATGATGTAATTCGCGATGTAGTTGAGGATCGCGAGATCCGACTGCGGGCGGAACACCATGGCGTTGTCGGCCAGCTCGAAGCTGCGGTGCTCATAGGTCGAGAGCACATGCACCTCGGCCCCCGGCTTGGTCAGGCGCGTGTCGGTCAGGCGCGACCACAGGATCGGGTGCATCTCGGCCATGTTCGAGCCCCAGAGCACGAAGGTGTCCGCGTGCTCGAGATCGTCATAGCAGCCCATCGGCTCGTCGATGCCGAAGGCGCGCATGAAGCCGACCACGGCCGAGGCCATGCAGTGCCGCGCGTTCGGGTCGATGTTGTTGGAGCGGAACCCCGCCTTCATCAGCTTGGCGGCGGCGTAGCCTTCCCAGACCGTCCACTGGCCCGAGCCGAACATGCCGACCGAGGTCGGGCCCTTCTTCGCCAGCGCCTCTTTCCACTTCTGCGCCATGACGTCGAAGGCTTCGTCCCAGGACACCGGCTCGAATTCGCCGTTCTTGTCGTAGACGCCATTGGTCTTGCGCAGCATCGGCGTGGTCAGCCGGTCCTCGCCATACATGATCTTGGAGAGGAAATAGCCCTTGATGCAGTTGAGCCCGCGGTTCACCGGCGCGTCCGGGTCGCCCTGGGTGGCGACCACGCGGCCTTCCTTGACCCCGACCAGCACCGAGCAGCCGGTGCCGCAGAACCGGCAGGGCGCCTTGTCCCAGCGGATGCCCTGGCGGTCGGCCTGGATGGCGGCCTCGGCGTCGGCGGGCAGGGTCAGCGGGATCCCCGCGGCGGCGGCGGTGCTGGCGGCGGCCGAGGCCTTGAGGAAGTTCCGGCGCGATTCAGAGATGGTCATGATCAGGTCTCCGGCTGGCTGGCGGCGTGCGCGGCGCGCGGGGCGTGGGCGTCTTCGAAGTGATGGGTGTTGAGCGTCAGCGACAGGACGCCCGGGATCTGGTGGATCGCCATGATCGTCTCGGAGGCGAACCGGCCGGGGATGTCCTCGACGGTGACGACGAGGCGGCCGTCCCCGGAGGCGGCGTGGATCTCCACCCCCTCCATCGCGGCGATGGCGGGACGCGCGGCGGTCAGGTGCGCCGGGGCGACATGGACGAGGCATCCGCAGATGTTCATGAGGGGGTCTCGCTGGACTGGGTCGGCAGACGCTCGAATGCGATCGCCTTCGCGGGGCAGGTGAATGCGCATTCGCCGCAGCCGGTGCATTGGTTCATATCAATCGCCGGTTTCGCCGCGCCGCCGACCTGCGGGCGGAAGCGGATGGCGCGGGGCTCGCAGGCGTCTTCGCAGGCGCGGCAGGCGACGCCCTGCAGGGACAGGCACGCGGGCTCGATCCGCGCCCGCCAGGGCCAGGGCGGCGGCGCGCCTTCCGGCTCCTCCGCCAGCGCGCCGGTCGGACAGGCCCGGGCGCAGGCGCCGCAGAATGTGCAGGCGCCGCGGGCGAAATCGATCTGCGGCCCGCCATGGGCGGAGGGGATGATGATGGCTTCGGGGCAGGCGCGCGCGCAGGCGCCGCAGGAATCGCAGAGCGAGGGGAAGCGCGGCTGCGCACCCGGCGGGCGCATGATCGCCGCTTCCCGGTCGTGCAGCTCGCCGCGAAGCAGGCGGCGTCGGTCCAGCGCATGGGTCACGTTTCCGGCTCTCCTCTCGGTCTCGACGGCGTGGGACCTCGGGGCATATCGGTGCATGTCTCATGAACCATAGCACGGAGGGCGGCGATTTGGCTTTAGTCAAGTCTCGAAAATTTTTCTGTTCAGGCGGCGCGAGGCGCGGCGTCTCCGCTTTCAATGAAGTATGAAATGCGATTTCTTTCTTTTATTGTGCACCGCAAAAGGCAGGGCTGGGGGGATTGACCTTCTCCCGGCGCTGATGTCCACGCGTCGCTGACGCGGAGGAGGCGACGGACATGCTTACGACGATGGAACAAGAGACGGCGGCGGCCTCGATCCTGCTGGGCGGGCTGCCGCCTGACCTCGCGGCGAACCTCATCGAGACCGGGGACGGTCTGGATCTTGCGCGCGGACAGGCTCTTTTCGCGCAAGGGACGCCGGCGCGGCATGTCTTCGTCGTGCTGTCCGGCTGGATCAAGCTGCGCCGCATCTCCGCCACCGGCGAGGAGACGGTGGTGGCGGTCTTCACCGCGGGGCAGAGCTTCGCCGAGATCGCGGCCTTCCAGGGGGGCGGCTATCCGGTGGACGCCGAGGCGGCGACCGAGGCGCGGGTGCTGCGCATCGACGCCGCCGCGCTGCTGCGCCGGATGGAGGACGACCCGCGGATCGCCCGCGCGCTTATCGCGGCGAGCTACGCGCATCTGCACGGGCTGGTGCGGCAGATCGAGGGGCTCAAGGCCATGTCGGGCGCCCAGCGGGTCGGCGAGTTCCTGCTGGAGCTTGCCGGAACCCGCAGCGGCGCCTGCACGGTGCATCTGCCCCATGACAAGTCCCTGGTCGCCGGACGGCTCGGGCTGAAGCCGGCCAGCCTCAGCCGCGCCTTCGCGCGGTTGAAGGAGGCCGGGGTCGCCATCCACAACGCCGAGGCCGAAATCGCGGACGTCGCCGTGCTGGAGGCCTTCGTGGAGCGCGACCGGGCCGAGTTCTGGCGGCGCGGCTGACCGGGCGCTCATGCGCCGGAGGGCGCTCCGGCGTCCTGTCCCTGCACCGTGGGCGAGCGGCCGAGCAACGGCGCGGCGAGCGCGCCGAGAAACAGCGCGAAGGCGAGGATCCAGAGCGCGGCGGCGATGAGCGCGAGGGCGTACCAGGTCTCCAGCCCCCAGAGCGGCGCGGCGGCGCGCGCGGCGGCGGCGCAGATCATGCAGCCGAAAGCCCCGACCACGGGGCGCGGCGCGGTGAGCGGGCGGCCGGTATGGCCGAGAGTCGCGCGGGTCATCACGCTCAGCGTCATCAGCCCGACGCCGCCGATGGCGATGACGTGCAGCGCGGCGGTCTCCGAGCCATGGCCCGCCTCGCTGGCGCCCCAGAGCACGAGGCCGAGGCCGAGCAGCCCGTAGGCCGCGTGCATCGACCACAGCAGCGGATCGCGCGCCGCCCAGCCGCCGCGCCAGAAGGCGAGGCGCGCGAGCGCGGCGCCGCCGGCCAGGATCGCGGCGCCTGACGTGATCACGGCAGGCGCGCCCCAGAGCGCCAGTGCGGGAAGCGCGATCGCCGCGCCGATGGCGATCGGCGGCAGAGGCGGCCGATCCTGCGGCAGCCGATCCTCGCGTCCGGCGCGGCGCATGGCGTTGCGGGTGAAGGCCGGGGTGACGCGCCCGCCGATGATGACGATTAAGGCGGCCAGCGCCAGCAGCCCCGCGCGCAGCCCGGCATGGGCCGCATCCTCCACCATCCCTGTCCACTCCAGGTGCATGGCAAGGTTCGCCGCCCAGAACAGACCCAGCAGCGACAGCGGCACGACATTCTGCGGTTTCGGCCTCCTGGCCATCATCCTCCCCAGACGAAACGCCAGGACCGGCGCGAAGGCGAGGTCGATGATCGCGACGGCGAACGGCGGCAGCGATGCCGAGAACCAGATCGCCGCTCGTCCGGCCAGCCACAAGAAGGCGGCGAGGATGAGAAAGCGCCTTTGCGCGCCCGGTGCGCCGGTCCAGTTCGGAACGGCGGTCAGAAAGAACCCGCCGAGCGCGGCGGCGCCGTAGCCGAACACCATCTCATGCGCGTGCCACAGATGCGGGGGAGGCGCGAAGGCGGTTTCGTCGACCGTGCCGCCGGCCGCCTGAACGGCGAGCCAGAAGGCCCACCACCCCATGCACAGCAGCGCCATCAGCGCGGCGGCGGTGAAGAACACGCGGAAGCCGTCGCCGCAAACGCGGAACAGCATCGCCCTGAGAGCAATCATCGCAGGAGCCTCCTTTCGGCGTCGGCCTCTCCATCGCGGGGACCGGCTGCGCCACCAGCGTCGCCGCCGCGCCTGGAACGCGGCGCGCGCAGGATCGCCCTGCTGTTCCCTTCGGACGAAAAGCAGGAGCGGCGGAGCGCATTCGACGAGGCAAGATTGCCGTGGCGCGAGACCGAACGCATTGGCAATAGTCAAGGCGTCGATGCGGGATGCGAGGCTCTCTTCGCTGGTGCACCCAGAGCGCGTCGCTCGTATCCACGGAGAGGAGGAGCGATGCTGCGTCGGTATTCCGATGCAGGTGCGATACGGTCGAGCGGCAATCTTGCATTCACGGCGAACGGTGGAGGAGCGAGGTATCGTCATATGCTTTACATAACGAACATTATGGGGATTGCGTCTCCACGGCGGCGCCTCGGAGTGCGCGTCTTTCAATTCGCCATAAGCGAATAAATTAGCCAATAACATTGCTCCCCTCCCCGCGCCGTGCTACCCGGGTCGGCAAGGGCGCGCCCCAACCCGACGGGCGCGCAACGCGGGAGGACCGCATGGCCAAGGCCTTCGCATCCCAGGGCGACCTGGAAGAGAAAACCATCAGCTTCACCAAGGTCGGCGAAGGGCTCTACGCCTTCACCGCCGAGGGCGATCCGAACACCGGCGTCATCATCGGCGACGACTCGGTCATGATCGTCGAGGCGCAGGCCACGCCCCGCCTCGCCCGCAAGGTCATCGAGTGCGTGCGGTCCGTCACCGACAAGCCGATCTCCCACCTCGTGCTGACCCATTACCACGCCGTCCGCGTCCTGGGGGCTTCCGCCTATGGCGCGCGCGAGATCATCATGTCCGACGCCGCCGCCGCCATGGTCGAAGAGCGCGGGCAGGAGGA
>NZ_JBOCEF010000074.1:0-14510 GCF_050586345.1 Rhodovulum sp. DZ06 | reverse complement strand
CATGCTCAAGTCCGCGTCGTATCTACGACAAACCGGACCGCCCGCATGTCCCTTCCATCCATCTTGTCAAACAGCGTCGCCAGTCTTCTGGGACAAACGATCCGGTTCCTGCCGTAGCAGGCCGTTCCGCCCGTCCCTGTCTGGTTGCCCGTCGGAGCGTCGCCCCGTCGGTGGAGCGGTGTATATGGATCGGGCTCGGGGGCTGCAACAGGAAAAATGCGGATCCGGCGAAGATTCTCGCAGCGCCCGAAATTTTCCCGCGATTACAGCGCCTTGCAAGGCGCCCCCTCGAGGCCCTACGCGCCGCCGACCATCCGGCGCAGGCGCTTCCACCGCTTTCGGGTCGACCGCGCGAGTCGCTCCAGCACGGTTTTCGGCTTCTTTCGCTTGGTCGGGTCGTCCACGTGCCGCTCATCGCCGATATGGCGCACGGCGGGCGACTCGAGAGTCGCGATGCGGAACCCCTCCTGCTTGAACGCCCAGGAGACGTCCTCCTCCCCGCCCCGCGGATCGAAGGGCATGAAGCGCTTCGCCTCGGCCGTGCGCCGCAGGCCCGGGTTGAAGGAGTAGGAGAAATATTCCGGGTGCAGGCCGGGATCGAAGGGGATGTAGGAGAGGCCGCTCTCCAGCCGCTCGGCCGGAAGCTCGCGTACCCGCGGGTTCAGCTCGGCGCGCGGGCGCAGGCCGACCATGCTGACATCGGGGCGGGCGGCCAGGACCTCCGCGCTCTCGGCGATGAAGCCGGAGCGGAAGAACTCCCAGTCATCCTCGCAATGGAAGATCAGGGGGGTGTCCACCGTGGCGTAGGCCTTGTCGATGGACTTCATCTGCCCGAGCTGGGGCGAGTTGACGATCACCTCGATCGGCGCGTCCACCTGCGCCAGCGCGGCGCGGACGGCCTCGTTCCCGCTGTCCTCGATGACGAGGAACCGGGCCGGGGGGATGTCGGCATGGGCGAGGAAGCTGCGGATGGTGCGCACGAGCAGGTCGAACCGCCCGCAGCTCGTCAGCACCACGGTATAGTCGACGGCGCTCATGACGCTCTCCTCGTCCGCTGTGTTCAGCCGGCCAGCGCGGCCTGGAATTCGCGCCACTCGCCCGCGCTCATCCCCGAGCTTTCCTGGGTGACCTCCTCGCCCGCCAGCATCCGGCGCAGGCAGGCCATGGCGGCGCCGGACATCTGCACGCCGCCGAGGCGGTAATCCTCGAACGCCTCGTAGGCGGCGGGGACCCAGTCCTTGACGATCTCGCACATCGCCTCGGCATAGACGCGGATCTCGTACTGCGCATGGGGATCGGCGCGCAGGCGCAGGAAGTGGAACAGGTTGTGCAGGTCCACCTTCCAGTACCACTGGGTGTAGGTCGAGGCGGGGAGCACGGCGCGGGCCAGTTCGCGCGCAAGGCCGTCGCGGCTCTCGTCGCCCTCGGCCAGCAGCGTCTCGTAGGTGTCGAAGGCGCGCGAGGCTTCGGATTTGAGCATCCGCAGCGCCTCCTCGGCCTCCCGTCCCTCCAGCACCGCGCCGCGGCCCTGGCGGTTGTTCACCGCCTGCGCGGCCAGCTGGTCCGGCGCGGGGGTGTAGAATTCGCGGTCGAGGATGGAGTAGCGGGCCGAGTACTCGTTGACGTTGGCGGTGCGGTGGCGGATCCACTGGCGGGCCACGAAGATCGGCAGCTTCACGTGGAGCTTGAGCTCGCACATCTCGAACGGGGTCGAGTGCCAGTGGCGCATCAGGTAGCGGATCAGCCCGCGGTCGTCGCGGGCCTTGCGGGTGCCGGCGCCGTAGGAGACGCGGGCCGCCTGCACGATGGCGGCGTCGTCGCCCATGTAGTCGACGACGCGCACGAAGCCGTGGTCCAGCACCGGAACGGCGGTGTAGAGCCGCTCCTCCAGCCCCGGCGCGACCGGGCGGCGGGTTTCGGCCCGCTGCGCCCGCGCTTCGTCGATCTGGGCCTGCTGGTCCTGGGAAACGGTCATCGCGGCATCCTCCGTGGCCCCGCGCGCGGGAGCGCATATTCGGAAAGCATCTGTAAAGGGGTCGAGTCGCCGGGGCAACGGGCTGGGGCGGGACGGTTCGCCGCCGCCCGGGTTCGCCGCGGGGGTTTTCGCCCTCGCCCTCGACAGGACCGCCAAGCCGCCCCATCATCCCCCGGTCGAAGGGCGCCCTTCCGGCGCCGCGATGACGAATGGAGAGCCGGTTTGAAGATCCGCTACCTGCACACGATGGTCCGCGTGAAGGACATCGAGGAATCCAAGAAATTCTACTGCGACCTGCTGGGCCTGGTGGAGCTGCACCGCAAGGACCTGGAGGCCGCCAAGGCCACGCTGGTCTTCCTCGCCCCCCCGGGGCAGGAAGAGGCGCAGGTCGAGCTGACCTATAACTGGGACTCGGACGAGGAATACGGCGAGGGCCGCAACTTCGGCCACCTCGCCTACGCGGTCGAGGACATCTACGCCGCCTGCCAGAAACTCCAGGACGGCGGCGTGACCATCAACCGGCCCCCGCGCGACGGGCGCATGGCCTTCGTGCGCAGCCCCGACGGCGTGTCGGTGGAGCTTCTGCAGATGGGCGACGCGCTGGAGCCGGCCGAGCCCTGGGCCTCGATGCCCAACACGGGCCACTGGTGACGGGGCGCCTGCGCAGGGCGGCCCGCCGGGGCCCGAGGCTGGGCCTGGCGCTGGCCTGCGGCCTCTGGGCCGCGGGCGCCGGGCCGCTCGCGCAGGCGCAGACCGTCGCGCAGACCGGCGCGTGCCGGCTGGCGCTGGCGATGGCGCTCGACGTCTCCTCGTCGGTCGACGCGGCCGAGCACCGGCTGCAGGCCGACGGGCTGGCCGACGCGCTGCTCGACCCCTCGGTGGTCGAGGCGCTGCTGGCCCCGGGGCCGGACGGCTACGTCGCCATCGCCGTCTACGAATGGTCGGGGCGGCGGCAACAGGCGCTGATCGCCGACTGGGCGCTGATGGACGGGGTGCCCGCCATCCAGGCGCTGGCCGCGCGGGTGCGCGCGGCGCCCCGGTCCCATGCCGATTTCCCCACCGCGCTCGGCTATGCGCTCGGCTACGGGGCCACGCTGCTGGCCCGGGCGCCGGACTGCCGCAAGCGCACCATCGACATGGCCGGGGACGGCAAGAACAATGACGGGTTCGAGCCGCGCCACGCCTACCGCGCCTTCAACTTCAACGGCATCACCGTGAACGCGCTGGTGGTCGGCGGGACCACGCGGCCCTCGCTGATGCGCTATTTCCGCGACGAGGTGCTGCACGGCCCCGAGGCCTTCACCGAGGTGGCCGAGGATTACAGCGATTTCGCCCGCGCCATGCGCCTGAAGCTTCTGCGCGAGGTGCGCCCGGCGCTGGTGATCGGCGACGCGCGATGACGCCGCGGGCGGGGGCACGGCGCGCCGCCGCCGCCGCGACGCTGGCCCTGTCCCTTCTCCTTCCCCCCGCACCGGCACGGGCCGAGGGTTGCCGGCTGGCGCTGGCGCTCGGGTTCGACATCTCCGCCTCGGTCGACCCGGCGGAATACGCGATCCAGAAGGGCGGGCTGGTGTCGGCGCTGCTGAACCCGGAGGTGCGCGCGGCCTTCCTGGGCCGGCCCGGGCGGGTCTGGCTGACCGTGTTCGAATGGTCGGGCTGGCAGCAGCAGGACATGGCCCTGCCCTGGACCCCGATCGACACCGGGGCCGATCTCGACGCCGTCGCCGCGCGCATGGCGGCGCATCGGCGGCCCTATGACACCCTCTCCACCGCGCTCGGGGTCGCGATGCGCTTCGGCGCGGCGCAGCTCGCCGCGGCGCCCGAGCCCTGCGCGCGCCGGGTGCTGGACCTGTCGGGCGACGGCGCCGGCAACGAGGCCGAGCCGCCCGGGGCGGTGCGGCGCGCCCCGGCGCTGCGGGGGATCACGGTGAACGGGCTGGCGATCCGCGGGGCGGACCCGGACCCGGCCGCCTATTACCGCGACCACGTCATCCATGGTCCGGGCGCCTTCGTGATGGAGGCGCGGGGCGGTTTCGCCGATTTCCCGGAGGTCCTGCGCCGCAAGCTGCTGCGCGAGACGGCGCCGCCGATGATCCTCGGGGCCGCCGGGCGGCCCTGAACGGGAACGGCGCGGGCGGGGTCCGCCCCCGCCCGCGCCGCGCCTCGCGCTCTCTCTATATATATGGTGTGCGGCGCGCGCTCAGCGCGGCAGGCCCCTGGTCGGTCGCCGCGCTCAGCGCGGCTCGGGCACCTTGATCATCCGCCCGAGGAAGGCGCCGCCGAAGACGTGGATATGCAGATGCGGCACCTCCTGGTGCGCATCCGGCCCGGCATTGGACAGGATCCGGTAGCCGTCTCCGCCCGCGGCCTGCGCGTGGCCGCACATCTTCGACACCTCGCCCACCGCGCGGGTGAAATCCACGATCTCCTCGGCCGAGGCCTCGGCGGCGAAGTGGTCATAGGTCACGTAAGGCCCTTTGGGGATCACCAGGATATGGGTCGGGGCCTGCGGGGCGATGTCGTGGAAGGCGAGGGAATGCTCGGTCTCCAGCACCGTCTTGTTGGGGATCTCGCCGCGCAGGATCTTGGCGAAGATGTTCTGGTCGTCATAGGCGTAGGACATGGGGGCTCCGGCATCCGCGGGGAAGGAACGTGTCCCCGACAGGGTTACAGAGCGCGGGGGCGGCGGACAAGCGCGCCGCCGTGGACAACGCGGCGCAGGCGGGCATGATCGCGGGATGGAACGGGAAAGCGATCTGTATGCGCCGGTGAAGCGGCATCTCGAGGGGCTGGGCTTCGAGGTGAAGGGCGAGGTCGGCGCGGCGGACATGGTGGCGATGCGCGGCGAAGAGGAGCCGGTGATCGTGGAGCTGAAGCTGCGCATCGCGCTGGCGCTCTATCACCAGGCGGTGGCGCGGCTGGCGGTGTCGGAGCGGGTGTATATCGCGGTGCCGCGGCCCTCGGGGAAGACGGCGCGGCGGGCGCTGAAGGACAATCTTTCGCTGTGCCGGCGGCTGGGGCTGGGCTTCCTGACGGTGCGGGATGACGGGCGGGTCGAGGTGCAGTGCGACCCGGGGCCGTATGCGCCGCGGCGCAACAGGCGGCGGCGGGCGCGGCTGGAGAAGGAGTTCGCCGGGCTGCGCGGCGATCCGAACCGGGGCGGGGCCACCCGGCACGGGATCGTGACGGCGTATCGGCAGGACGCGCTGGCCTGCGCGCGCTGGCTGGCCGAGCACGGCGCGCAGAAGGGCGCGCTGGTGGCGGCGGGGACGGGCGTGGCGCGGGCGACGACGCTGATGCGCGACAACCATTACGGCTGGTTCGAGAAGGTCTCGACCGGGGTCTATGCGTTGTCGGAGGCGGGGGCGAAGGGCCTCGCGGACTGGGCGGACAGCGGCTGAGGGGGGAGCGGCCACGCTCGGGGGGGGGGGGGCGCGCCCCCCGCTCGCGCGGCCGCCCGGCGCGTCGCGCCGGGGGCGCGCGGCGGGTGGTGCGCCGGAGGCGCGCTGGTCAGACGCCGCGCCGGGGGCGCGCATGCTGGACGTCGCGCCGGGGGCGCGTGGCGGATGGTGCGCCGATCATCCTTGGGCCGCGCCGGGGTCCATGCCAGCTGGACCAGCCCGGGCCAGGGATCGAGCCGCGTTTGGACTGACATCCTCACGCACCGCCGGCGCGCAGGGGAGGCGATCCGGCGGGAGACGCGGTCCCGCCGTGGCACGACCCACGGTCAGCACCCGGGGCCGGGGTCGGGCCCGGCGCCAGGATGACAGGCCACACCCGCATTCCCACGCGCCATCGCCCCTTCGCCCGGGCAGGCGCGCGCCCATCCCCGCACACCCGCCCTGCCCGCGCGGCGCCGCCACGCAGACCTGCGCCATCCAGCGGCCCGCCCCCGCGGCCTGGCCGCTGCGTCAGCTCCGGCCCCTCGCGCCCGGCGGCCCGTCAGACCAGGCCGCAGAGCGCCTCGGCCAGCGCCTGCGCCCGCGCCTCGGGCAGGTGCAGCGCCGCGCCCAGCTCCGGCGCCAGCCGCCCCGCCCGCCCCGGCGCCGCGCGGGCGAGGCGCGGCAGGCCGAGGCCCGCCAGCGCCCGGCTCTCCCCCTCCAGCTCGGCCCGCAGCGTGCGCAACAGCTCCTCGCGCAGCGGCGGCGGCGGGGGCGGCCCGGACCAGAGGCCGATCCGCGCCGCGTGGCCCAGCAGGTAGTCGTCGGAACAGGGCGCCTGCAGCTCGATCGCCGTCAGCCGCGCGCCATCCGCCGCCAGCGCCCCGAGCACCGCGGCGCGGGCGGGGTCCAGCGCGAAGACCGCGCCCTCGCTCCCCGCCGCCTCGGCGATGGCGGCGAGCAGCAGCCCCGGCCTGCGCCGCCGTTTCTCCATCCCCGCGTCGAGACCGCCGAGCCCGGCCCCCGCGTCCCGCGCCGCGCCGTCCCGGCCCAGCGCCTGCGCCGGGGCGGCGTCGTCGAACAGCGGGCCGAAGGCGGGCAGGCCCAGCGCGGCGCCCACCGCCTCCGCCCCCTCGGCCGCCAGGTGCCATTTCTTGCAGATCACCGCCACCGCGTCCCGGCCGGGGCCGAGGGCGCCGTGACGCTCCCACGGGCGGGGGCCGGAGCGCGCGCCCGCCCGGCCGCGCAGGCGCAGCTTGCGGTAGACCTCGACCGGGTCGGGGCCCTGCGGGGGCTCGACCACGCGCGGCGGCGGCGACGGCGGCGCCTCCGCCCCGGCGCCCGCCCCGACCAGCGCGCCGCGCGCCGGGGCCCCGAGGGCGGCGGGCGCCCAGGCGGGCTCTCCCACCCCGCGCCAGACCGAGAGCAGCCGCCGCCGGAACGCCCCGTCGCCGCGGGCGATCTTGCGTGCGAAGAAGCGGTCGTCCCGGCCCCGCAGCAGCCCCTCATGCGCCGCGTGGAACACGACGGGCTGGCCGTAATCGCTGAACGCCAGCCGCGTGGGCGGGGCGCCGGTCAGCTCCGCCCCCGGCGCCACGGCGGCGGCGAGGGTCTGCAGGCAGCACTCATCCGGGATCCAGACCCGGCGGAAGAACCGCCCGAGATCCGGGCGCGCATCGAAGAGGTCCAGCATCCCCTCGGCCGTCGCCCGCCGCAGCAGCACCCATTGCGAGCCGATGCGCATCGGCAGGTCCCGCGGCAGCGGGCGCGCCAGCCCCAGCCGCCGCTGCGCGCGGACCATGGCGTAGAACAGCTTGGGATGCGCCCGCTCGTTCACGTAGTGGCGGTAGATCAGGCGTTCCTCCCGCAGGCCGGTCTTGATCCAGCCGGAGCGAAAATAGTCCTGCGCCTCGACCCAGTCGCGGTCGGAAGGCGCCAGCGCGGCGCGGAAGACGGCCGCCGGGACCGTCGGGTAGCAATCGGCGGATTGCAGGGCGAAATGGGTGGCGTCCGCGAAGCGCGCCAGCCCCAGCCGCAGCAGGTCGAGCGAGGCCGCGACCAGCGACCATTCCCCCCAGCCGCAGCGGCGCGAGGGCGCGAAGGCCACCCCGTCATCCCGCCCGAACGCGTCCCGAAGCGCCCGGAGCACCGGGGCGGCGCGCGCGTCCACGTGCACCGCGACGCGGTCCCCCGCCTCCCGGTACGCCGCGATCTTGTCGCGCAGATCCGCCGCCGCGTCATGGCACAGCAGCAGATGCACGCAGCGCCCCATGGCCGCCTCCGTCCAGCTTGCATCGTCGGGGGGCAGGATCGGCGCCATTTACTAAGAATTGACCAAGGACGCCGAAAATCCGGCCCGACAGGATGAAGGAGGCGCTGGCATGGGATTCCCCGGCAGCTGGATGAGCGAGAGCGGCGCGCTGGTCTATCGCGTGGTGCCGAAGGCGGCGTGCTCGACCATCGGGCAGGTGCTGCACCATGCCGACCACGGCCGCTGGTATGACGGCGACATCCACGACGCCGAGGCGGGGATCCTGAAATGGAACCAGGAGGATGCGCGCCCGCGCATCGCCGAGACCATCGAGCAGGGCCGCGCCCCGGTCTTCACCTTCGTGCGCAACCCCTATGCGCGGGTGCTGTCGGCCTTTTTCGACAAGGTGGCGGGCATCCAGCGCAACGGGCGGCGGTACCGCGCGGGAACCTTGCCCGAGGCGCTGGCGAAATACGGCATCGACCCGGAGGCGGAGGATTTCGACCAGGTCCGCGCCTTCCGCCGCTTCCTTCTGTTCGTGCGCGACACCATCCGCATGCGCAAGCCGATGGACCCCGACATCCACTGGTCGGCGCAGGCCGGCCATGTCGGCACCATCATCCGCGGCGGCGGGCGCTATGCGCTGATCGCGCCGATGGAGAAGCTGACCGAGGGGCTCGAGCAGGTCTACGCCCTCGCCCCCCTCTCCGATCCCCCCGCGCTCGACGCCCTGCCCCGGTTCAACGAGGGCGCGGCGGGCGGGCGACGGCGCGAACACCCGCTGGAGGATTTCTTCGACGACCTCTCCACCTTCATCGTGCAGGACGTGTACCGGCGCGATTTCCGGCTGTTCGGCTATGACACCGATCCCGGGGACGGGCCGCCGGTCCGGCCCATCGACCTCGATTTCATCCACGAGAAGCTGGGGCGCTGAGCGTCCCCGGCGCGGCCCGCGGTCAGCGGTCTCCCGGCGGACTCTTTCGCAGCGCGCCCCGGCGGGACCTTCCCGCGGCACGTCCCCGGCAGCGCTTTTCAGTGGCGGACCTTCGGCGGACCCTTTAAGCGGCGCGCCTCCGGCGAAACTCCTCCGCAGCGCGCCTCCGGCGTACCCTTTCTGTGGCGCGCCTCCGGCAGGCCCTTTCTGTGGCGCGCCTCCGGCAGACCCTTTGAGTGGCGCGCCTCCGGCGCGACGCGCCGGGCGGCCGCGCGAGCGGGGGGCGCGTCCCCCCCGAGCGCGGCCGCACCCCCGAACCGCGCGCCCCCGTCCCTCAGCCCGCCCGGGCCGCCCCCGGAACCCGCAGCGCTTCCACCCGCCGCGCCAGCGCCTCTGCCAGCGCCGGGACGGCGACCGGCGCATCCGCCCGCGCCGCGTAGGCCCGCAGCCCGATCAGTTCCATCTGAACCATCGCCGCCAGAAGCTTCGGGTCCGCCTCCGCCGCCACCAGGCCCTGCGCCTGCGCCGCCGCGAACACCGCGCCGATCTCCGTCTCCATCGCCGTCAGGAGCGCCTCCGCCTCGGCCCGCGCCGGGCAGCCCTCGTCCGTCATCTCCAGGATCGACTTGACCAGCATGCAGGCCCGCGACGGCGCATCCGCCTGCTCCGGCCCGCCCATCCCGCGCAGGAACGCCGCCAGCCCGGCCAGCGGGTCCGCGCCCTCCGCCACCTTCGCCCGCAGCGCCTCGCCCATCCGCCGCGCGTACCGCTCCTGCGCCGCGCGGTAGAGGCCGTCCTTGCTGCCGAAGGCCGCGTAGATGCTGCCCGGGCGCATCCCCAGCGCCGCCTCGATGTCCTTGAGGGAGGTCGCGTGGAAGCCCTTGCGCCAGAACAGCGTCACCGCGCGGTCCAGCGCCTCGTCCCGGTCATGCGTCAAAGGTCTCGCCATGATGCGGGAGCCTAGGCCCTCGCGCCCCCCGGCGCCAGACGCCGCCACGCGGGCGTGATCCCCGGTCACGTTCTTGAGCGATCGCTCAATATGTTCTTGAGCAACCGCTCCACAACCTCCACCTTCCCCCCATCGACGGCGCATCCCGCGCCTGATGGATTGGAGACCGACCATGACCGCCCTGCCCGCCCTCGAGACCGCCGACGCCCCCGAGGCCGCCCGGCCGACCCTCGCCAAGGTCGCCGCCGCCTACGGCGCCGTCCCGAACCTGATGAAGGCCATGTCCAACTCGCCCCAGGCGCTCGACGCCTATCTCGCGATCAGCGGGCTGGTCGACGCCGCCGCCTTCTCCGCCGCCGAGAAACAGGTGGTCCAGCAGGCGGTGAACCTCGAGCATGGCTGCGCCTACTGCCTCGCCGCCCACTCGGCGATGGGCAAGATGGGCGGCGTGGACGGCGCCCTCGACGCCGCGCTGCGCGGGGGCGCCCCGCTGGCCGACGCGAAGCTCGACGCCCTGCGCGCCTTCACCCTCTCGGTCGTGCGCGGCCGCGGCCATGTCCCGGCGGGCGCGACCGAGGCGTTCTTCGCCGCCGGCTACGACGCGCGCGCCCTGATGGACGTGCTGCTGATCGTCACCCAGAAGGTGATGAGCAACTACACCCAGCACATCGCCCAGGCGCCGCTCGACGCCGTCTTCGCGCCCTTCGCCATGGAAGCCGCCTGACCGCGTCGCGCCCCCGCCACGCCCCCGCCCCGGCGCCGCCACGCCGGGCGCGGGGGCCTTCGCCGCCCCGTATCGGGCCGAAACGGCCCCGCGGGGCGGCGAATCACCGCCATGCGATTATTGCATCGCAGCATCCCGCCATATGTGATCACACGAATTTTGCGTGTGATCACATATGTCGCTTTTTATGCGCCTGCGTCATCTCGCGTTTGGAGCGAGCGTCCGATTCCCGTTAAACACGGCGTCGACCTCGGGCGGGGCTCTCCCGTCCGCCGCAAGTGAAGGGCCCGGTCGGCCGCGCGTCCGCGCAGGCTCCCGGGCCGGGCGATGACCGACACGTCGGCGAAAGGACGCAAGGCATGAACATCCACGAGTACCAGGCCAAGCAGCTTCTCAAGGAATATGGCTGCCCCGTCGCCGACGGCGTCGCCGTGATGAAGGGCGAAGAGGCGAAGACCGCCGCGTCCTCGCTCGACGGCCCCCTCTGGGTGGTCAAGGCCCAGATCCACGCCGGCGGGCGCGGCAAGGGCAAGTTCAAGGAAGAGGCCGCCGGCGAAAAGGGCGGCGTGCGCCTCGCCAAGTCGGTCGAGGAAGCGGCTGAAGAGACGCAGAAGATGCTGGGCCGCACCCTGGTGACCCACCAGTCGGGCGCCGAGGGCAAGCAGGTCAACCGCATCTACATCGAGGACGGCGCGGACATCGAGACCGAGCTGTACCTGGCCCTGCTGGTCGACCGCGAGACCTCCCGCGTGTCCTTCATCGCCTCCACCGAGGGCGGCATGGACATCGAGGAGGTCGCCGCCTCGACCCCCGAGAAGATCATCACCTTCTCGGTCGACCCGGCCACCGGCATCCAGCCCTTCCACGGCCGCAAGGTCGCCAAGGCCCTCGGCCTGTCGGGCGTCGCCTTCAAGGAGTGCGTGAAGCTGGTCGGCCAGCTCTACACCCTGTTCATCGAGAAGGACGTCTCGCTGCTCGAGATCAACCCGCTGATCGTCAAGACCGACGGGCACATCCGCTGCCTCGACTGCAAGATGAACTTCGACTCCAACGCCCTCTACCGCCAGTCCGCCGTGCTTTCGATGCGCGACGAGACGGAAGAGGACCCGAAGGAGCTCGAGGCCTCCAAGTATGACCTGAACTACATCGCGCTGGACGGCGAGATCGGCTGCATGGTCAACGGCGCGGGCCTGGCGATGGCCACCATGGACATCATCAAACTCTACGGCTCGGAGCCGGCCAACTTCCTCGACGTGGGCGGCGGCGCGACCAAGGAGAAGGTCACCGAGGCGTTCAAGATCATCACCTCGGACCCGAACGTGAAGGGCATCCTGGTGAACATCTTCGGCGGCATCATGCGCTGCGACGTGATCGCCGAGGGCGTGATCGCCGCGGTCCAGGCCGTCGGCCTGCAGGTGCCGCTGGTCGTGCGCCTCGAGGGCACGAACGTCGAGCTGGGCAAGAAGATCATCGACGAGAGCGGCCTGAACGTCATCTCGGCCGACAACCTCTCGGACGCCGCCCAGAAGATCGTGAAAGCGGTCAAGGGCTGATGCCCGGCGGGGCGGAGCTGGACGCGGCGGTCGCGGATCTTCGGACCCGCTTCGCCGGCCAGCCCGCCCGGCCGCTCGACTTCGCGGTGTTCGGCGTTCCCCGCTCGGGCACCACGGCGGTCGCGCGATACCTCAACGCCCATGCAGGCGTCATCTGCCTGCATGAGCGTTTCGACCCGGAGCTGAAGCACGCCGGCCTGGTGTTCCCCGACGCCCTGTTCGACGCCCCCTGGGGCGGCGAGGCGAACCGGAAACGGAACCTGGCGCGTTTCATCGGCGGAAAACAGCCGCCGATCCGCCTCTGGGGCGCCAAGACCCCCCGCTACTACCTGCGCCTGCCGCGGGTGATGGCGGGGATCCCCTCGGGACGGGCCGTCTTCTGCTGGCGCCGCCCCGAGGAGGTCGCGCAGAGCTACACGGACCGCGCGCTGAACCCGAACGATCACTGGCGACCGCAGCTGCGGGGCCTGTTCGGGATCCTCGAGGCGCCGGTCTGCATCGCGCGGATGCTGGCCACGGAAGGGAGCTTCCTGACCGTGCCGCACAGCGCGACGAAGCGGGACCAGGCGGGAACGGCCGCCGCGGTGCTGGACTTCCTCGCCCCCGGCGAGCGGTTCGAGCCCGAGGAAGCCGGGTTCGCCGAGGCCGACGCGATCGGGGCCAAGCGCCTCGGGCGCGCGCGTCCGCCGCTGGAAGCGGTCGAGGCGGAGGCCGCACGGATGATCGACGCCGACCGGATCCACGCGATCCTCGACGCGCCGACGCCCCGCCCCTTCGCCGAGGTTTCGGCGGCGGCGCGGGACTGGCTGATGGACCTGCCGCCGGACCTGGTGCGGCGCGGGGCCGAGATGGCCGGGGCCTACGGGCCGGGGGTCGCCGCCTTCGCGCGCGACAACTGGGCCGCGCAGGTGCGGCCCGCCTGGCAGGACGCGCGGCGCGCGCTGGCAGGCTGAACGACAACGGGCGCAGGCCCGAGAGGAATTTGGGGCCCGGCCCCGGGGAAGAGACGCGAAGACCATGGCCCATGCCGACGACATGATGATGGACCGCCGCAGCGCGCGGATCATGCGCGGCGCGTTCACCCTCGGCGCGCTGGCGCTGGCCGGGCTGGCGCTGGCCGCCTGCGGCTCCTCCGGCGCCGACCGCTCCGCCGAATGGGCCCGGGGCGTGACCCACCTCGACGCCGCCCCCGTCGTGATGCGCAAGGTCTGCGGCCAGGCGATGGTCGAAGGCGACATGGAAGCCGTCGACCGGATGGCCGGAGGCGGCGCCCTGACGGTCAAGGACCCGACATCTCTCATGACCCGGCTGTCGGGCGCCGAGGAATACCGCGTCTATCCGATCGGCAGCTTCATGCCCTCGCTGCCCAACGGGGGCGAGGTGCAGGTGGGCCAAGGCGACCGGCTCGTCTGCGCCGTCATCCCGAACAAGGGCCCCAGGTACCTGCCGCCGATGAGCGTTCGGCAGGCGATGAGCCGCGCCGAGACCGCGGGCCTGGCCGAGTTCCAGGCCTTCGCGGCCGAGCATGGCGCCTCCGCGCGGCCCGTCACCTCTTCCCAGCGCTTCGGGATGGACGGCGGCGCCCTCGGCGACCACCAGTTCGACCTCGACGGCCGCCGGATCGGCTTCAGCTACAGCAATCGAAAGGGCCTGGTCGTCCTCAGGCTCGTCACCGACACCCAGCCGCGCTGACCACCGCGCGCGCCCCCGAAATCCAAAGGAAACGGAGCAAACCAATGGCCGTTCTCGTCGACGAAAACACCAAGGTGATCTGCCAGGGCCTCACCGGCTCCCAGGGCACCTTCCACACCGAGCAGGCGATCGCCTACGGCACCAAGATGGTCGGCGGCGTGACGCCCGGCAAAGGCGGCATGACCCATATCGGCCTGCCCGTCTTCGACACCGTCGGCGAGGCGGTCGAGGCGACCGGCGCCAACGCGTCGGTCATCTACGTCCCGCCGCCCTTCGCGGCCGACTCGATCATGGAAGCCATCGACGCCGAGGTGCCGCTGATCGTCTGCATCACCGAGGGCATCCCCGTCCTCGACATGATGAAGGTCAAGCGCACGCTGCAGAACTCCTCGTCGATCCTGATCGGCCCGAACTGCCCCGGCGTGATCACCCCGGACGCGTGCAAGATCGGCATCATGCCCGGCCACATCCACAAGCGCGGCTCGGTGGGCGTCGTCTCCCGCTCCGGCACCCTGACCTACGAGGCGGTCGCCCAGACCACCGCCGCGGGCCTCGGCCAGTCGACCTGCATCGGCATCGGCGGCGACCCGATCAAGGGCACCGAGCACATCGACGCCCTGGAATGGCTGCTGGCCGATGACGAGACCGAGTCGATCATCATGATCGGCGAGATCGGCGGCTCGGCCGAGGAAGAGGCCGCCCAGTTCATCAAGGACGAGGCGAAGCGCGGCCGCTCCAAGCCGATCGCGGGCTTCATCGCCGGCCGCACCGCCCCTCCGGGCCGCCGCATGGGCCACGCGGGCGCCATCATCTCCGGCGGCAAGGGCGGCGCCGAGGACAAGATCGAGGCCATGAAGTCCGCGGGCTTCGTGGTCGCCGACAGCCCGGCGGGCCTGGGCGAGGCCGTGCTCAAGGCCATCGGCAAGTGATCTGCGGGGGGGGGGGGGGGGGCAACCCCCCCCCCCCCCCCCCCCCCCCCCCACACCCCCCCCCCCCCCCCCAACACCCCCCCCCCCCCCCCCACCACCACGCCCCCCCCCCCCCCCTCCCCC
>NZ_JBOCEF010000073.1:0-15499 GCF_050586345.1 Rhodovulum sp. DZ06 | reverse complement strand
CCGCGGCGCCGCATCGGGGTGATGCTGGTCAATCTCGGCACCCCCGACGCGACCGATTACTGGTCGATGCGCCGGTATCTGAACGAGTTCCTGTCGGACCGCCGCGTCATCGACTACTCGCCGCTCCTGTGGCAGCCGCTGCTGCAGCTGATCATCCTGTCCAAGCGCCCGAAATCCTCGGGCGAGGCCTATGCGGGCATCTGGAACCAGGAGAAGAACGAGTCCCCCCTGCTGACCACCACGCGCGAGCAGACCGAGGCGCTGGCCGAGCGGCTGTCGGCGGCGTTCGGGCAGGAGGTGCTGGTCGATTTCTGCATGCGCTACGGCAACCCCTCGACCCCCGAGCGGATCGAGGCGATGCAAAAGGCGGGCTGCGACCGGATCCTGTTCTTCCCGCTCTACCCCCAGTACGCCGGGGCGACGACCGGCACCGCCAATGACCAGCTGTTCCGCGTGCTGATGAAGCTCGACTGGCAGCCCGCGGTCCGCACCGTGCCGCCCTATTACGACCACCCGATGTATATCGAGGCGCTGGCGAACACGGTGCGCGAGGCTTACGCGGGCCTCTCCCACCGCCCCGACGCGCTGGTGACCTCCTATCACGGGCTGCCCAAGCGCTACCTGGTGAAGAAGGGCGACCCCTATCACTGCCAGTGCCAGGGCACGACGCGCCGCCTGCGCGACGCGCTGGGCTTCTCGGAGGAGGAGGTGGTGACCACCTTCCAGTCCCGTTTCGGCCCGGAAGAGTGGCTCCAGCCCTACACGGTCGAGGAGGTCGCGCGGCTGGCGAAAGCGGGCAAGAAGCGGATCGCGGTGATGGCGCCCGCCTTCTCGGCCGATTGCGTCGAGACGCTCGAGGAGATCAACGAGGAGATCAAGGAGAGCTTCGAGCACGCGGGCGGCGAGGAGTTCACCTACATCCCCTGCCTCAACAGCCGTCCCGACCACATGGACATGATCGAGACCATCGTGAAGTCGGAGCTGTCGGGCTGGATCTGATCCGGGGCGCCGGGCGACGACATGCGGGGGGCCGGGCGGCCCCCCGTTTTCGTTCGGCGGCGGGGACCTGCCCGCGCGGACCGGCGCCGCCTGCGTCACCATGCGCGCGCCCCGGGGGCGGGCGCTGTTTTCCATAACCGCCGGTGCTGCTACGCTCCCTCCCAGGTCGCTGGAGGAGCCGCGCCATGTACCTTCTGCCCAAGGTCCTGTCCAAAGCCATCCGCAAGGGGCGCCTGACGCTGCACGGCCCGGGGGGCGAGACCCATGTCTTCGGCGCCGAACCCGGCCCCGAGGTCACGATCCGGGTGCATGACGCCAGTTTCGACTGGAAGATCGCCCTGAACCCCGAGCTGCGCGCCGCCGAGGCCTTCATGGACGGGGTGCTGACGGTCGAGGACGGGCCGGAGGGCGGCTCGGCCTGGGACCTGCTGGAGATCTTCTTCCTGAACAAGCGGGAGTTCGACCTCTCCCCCGGGCAGATCGCGATCAAGGCGTGGGAGAAGGCGATCCGCCGGGCGCTGCAGCACAACAGGCTGGCGCAGTCGCGGCGCAACGTGGCGCATCACTACGATCTCGGGAACGATTTCTACCGCAAGTGGCTGTGCGGGGACATGCAGTACTCCTGCGCCTATTACCCCAGCGGGGACGAGACGCTGGAGGAGGCGCAGCTGCTGAAAAAGCGCCACATCGCCGCCAAGCTGCGGGTCGAGCCGGGGATGAAGGTGCTCGACATCGGCTGCGGCTGGGGCGGGCTGGGGCTGTACCTCGCCGCCGTGACGGGGGCGGAGGTGACGGGGGTGACGCTGTCCACCGAACAGCTCGCCATCGCCCGCGCCCGGGCCGAGGCCGCGGGGCTGTCGGATCGCTGCCGGTTCGAGCTGATCGACTACCGCGAGGTGGAGGGGAGCTTCGACCGGGTGGTCTCGGTCGGGATGCTGGAACATGTCGGGGTGGGGCATTTGCAGGAGTATTTCCTGAAGGTGCGCGACCGGCTGGCGCCGGAGGGGCTGGCGCTGATCCACTCGATCTCCACCAAGGCGCCGCCGGGGATCACCGGGCCGTTCCTGCGCAAGTACATCTTCCCCGGCGGCTATGCGCCGAGCGGGTCCGAGGCGATGCTGGCGGTGGAACGGTCGGGTCTGTGGATGCTCGATACCGAGGTCTGGCGGGTGCATTACGCGACCACGCTGCGCGACTGGCGGATGCGGTTCCAGGCGGTGCGCCCCGAGGTCGAGGCGATGTATGACGAGCGCTTCGCGCGGATGTTCGAATTCTACCTCGCGGCCTGCGACGGGGCGTTCCGGTATGGCTCGTCCAACGTGATGCAGTGGATGCTGGGGCGCGAGCGGGACGCGGCGCCGCTGCACCGCAACTGGATCGCGCCGCGCAGCGCCCGGCTTGCAGCGCGGGAGGCGGAGACGGACGCCGTGGCGCGGATCGAGGCCGCCACCCGCGCGGCCTTCGGCGAGGCCGAGGCCCCGGGCGGGGCGGGGCTGCGCGTGGTGTCCTGAGGGGGGCTTCGGGACCGCCCACGGCGTGTCCGGCCGCTCGGAGGGGGCTTGCGCCCCCGCCTCGCGGCCGGAGGCGGACGGCTGCGCCGCCGCCGGGCGCCCGGACGCGCGGTCGGTTCGCGCCATCAGGCCGGGGCGACCGCCAGCGAGATGTCGATATCGGCGCCCAGGGCGGCGGCCGCGTTCACGACGATGCTCGGCAGGTTGATCCCCGATATATCCTCGGCCTGCGCCGCCGTGATCCAGATGTTCACACCGACCCGGCCCCCTCCGTCTTCCCGGCCGAGGGCCTCGCCGAAGCGTGCCAGCTGCGCCGCCACGTCGCCTGCGTCGGCCTCGTCGATCACGCCGTTGCGGCAGGGAAGCTCCATCTCGGCGCCGCGAAGGTAAGGCGCGGCATTTACCGGGCGATGGACCGTGGCCGCCATCCGTCGCGCCAGGTCATCCAGGTCGATGGCGGGGTCCGCCGGCTCGGCTGAAAAGAACACGCGCAGGTGCATGGGATCGCCTCTGGTTTGGATGAGCGGCATTGGGCGCACCCCTTGTGCAGCGCAGGCCCGGACGGTGGAGCCTGGCCCGACGCCCGTCCCGGGGCGCGCTTCGGGCCCCTACCTTGCGCCACCTCCCGCCTCCGACCCCATCACGCTCTCGTGCAGCGCATTGCCCTTCGGCCCGGAACCCGCGATGTGTTCAGGGAAGGCGAAGGGGGCGCGTCCGCCCCCGCCTGGAAAGGGGAGGGCGGCCATGCTGCGCCTGTTGGGTCTGATCTTCGCGGTGCTCGCCGGCGTCGTGCGTGCGCAGGACATGCAGGGCGAGGGCGCCCGGGCGGCGGAACTGGGCGAGCTCTGGTTCCAGTATCACAAGGAAAGCCTGATCGGCCTGCAGTCCGGCCTCGAGAACCGCGTCTCGCCCGAGGCGTTCCAGGCCGTCGAGCCGATCCTCTACGTCCCGGCCTGGCAGGTCTTCGCGGGCCTCGCCGCCCTGTTCTGGGGGCTGGCATTGCTGATCCGCATCCTGCGCGGCCCGAAGCGGCGCGAGGAGGCGGAGGCCTGAGCGCCGCCGCATGCGGCGACGCAAAAGGGGCGCCCCGGTCGGGGCGCCCCTTTTGCGTCGCGCGGGTCTTGCCCGCGGCGGGGTCCTGTCCGGCCCCCGCTCCCTCAGCCCTTGAAGCGCCGGATGATCGCGGCGGTGTCGTCCTCGCCCATGTCGGCGGCGAGTTCTTCGGGCGTCATCCCGTCCTCGTCCTTCGCCGCCCGGTCCGCGCCCGCGGCCAGCAGCGCCTCCGCCGCCTCGTTCATCCCGTTCCCGGCCGCGTCATGCAGCGGCGTCGCGCCATCCTCGCCCACCGCGTTCACATCGGCGCCATTGGCCAGCAGCAGCGCAATCTGTTCCACGTCGCCCAGCCGGGCGGCGAAATGCAGCGGCATGGAGCCGAACTCGCTGCGGGTGTTCACCGTCAGCGGGGCGTCCTTCGGGAAATAGTCGTCCTCGCGATAGAGGTCGAACAGGGCGGAAAGCGTGAGGGCGATGGGTCTTCTCCCCGGATCTTCTTGCGGTCCGCTTCAGGGACGGGACGCCCTTGATGGACCGGGCGGGCGGTGCAATACCGCCCGCCCGCCTGGCGGGGCCTCACCCCGCCTTTCGGAAAATCTTCATCCCGCGCGCGCGCTTCCTCGGATCGCTCTCGAACAGCGCCGCCAGCTGCTCCGTAATGGCTCCCGCCAGCTGCTCCGCATCCGTGATCGTCACCGCGCGCGAGTAATACCGCGTCACGTCATGGCCGATGCCGATGGCCAGAAGCTCCACCTGCTTCTTGCGCTCGATCATCGCGATCACGTCGCGCAGGTGTTTCTCGAGGAAGTTCGACGGGTTCACCGACAGGGTGGAATCATCCACCGGCGCGCCGTCCGAGATCACCATCAGGATCCGCCGCGCCTCGGGGCGCTTCATGATCCGCCGGTGCGCCCATTCCAGCGCCTCGCCGTCGATATTCTCCTTCAAGAGGCCCTCTTTCATCATCAGGCCCAGGTTCGGCCGCGCGCGCCGCCAGGGGGCGTCCGCGCGCTTGTAGATGATGTGGCGCAGGTCATTGAGGCGCCCGGGCGATTGCGGGCGACCCTCGTTCAGCCAGTCCTCGCGCGACAGCCCGCCCTTCCAGGCGCGGGTGGTGAAGCCCAGCACCTCGACCTTGACCGAGCACCGCTCCAGCGTCCGCGCCAGGATGTCGGCGCAGATCGCGGCGATGGAGATCGGGCGCCCGCGCATGGACCCCGAGTTGTCGATCAGCAGCGTCACCACGGTGTCGCGGAACTCGGTGTCCTGCTCGACCTTGAAGCTGAGCGGCGTGGTGGGGTTGGCCACGACGCGCGCCAGGCGGGCGGCGTCGAGCACGCCCTCCTCCTGGTCGAATTCCCAGCTGCGGTTCTGCTGCGCCTGCAGGCGGCGCTGCAGCTTGTTCGCGAGGCGCCCGACGGCGCCTTTCAGCGGCTCCAGCTGCTGGTCGAGATAGGCGCGCAGGCGCTCCAGCTCCTCGATCTCCGCCAGGTCCTCGGCCTCGACCTCCTCGTCATGCTTGAGGGTGAAGGCCTTGTATTCGGGGTCGGCGTCCGAGATCGACGGCGGAACCTCGGGCAGCTCGGGCGCCTCGCCGTCATCGGCCATGGCGTCCTCGTCGAAATCGGCGTCGTCCATGTCCTCGAGCGCGGCCTGCATGGCCTTGCTGTCGCGGGTGTCCTGGGCGCTGTCGTCGTCGTCCGCGTCGTTCTGCTCGTCCTCGGCGCCCTCGTCGCCGCCCTCCTCGGGCTCCTGCTCGTCCGACTCCTGCTCGTCCTGGTTCTCTTCGTCGTCGTCCGTTTCCTGGTCGGGGTCCTCGCCCAGCTCCTCGCCGAAGCCGAGATCCTCGATGGTCTGGCGGGCGAGGCGCGCGAAGGCGGCCTGGTCGCCCAGCATCTCGTCCAGCCGGGCGAATTTCTCGGCCGCGTTGGATTCGAGATAGCCGCGCCACAGGTCGAGCACGTTGCGCGCGCCCTCGGGCAGCTCGCGCCCGGTGGCGAGCTGGCGCACGAGGTAGCCCGCCGCCTCGGCCAGCGGGGCCTGGGTGCTGTCGGTCAGCCCGACGAAGCCGCGCCGCCGGGTCTCGGCGTCGAGCCGGGCGTCGAGGTTGTCGGCCACGCCGGGCATGGCCTTGGACCCGATCGCCTCGCAGCGCGCGGTCTCCATCGCGTCGAAGATGGCGCGGGCGGTGTCGCCCTGGGGGCGGTAGCGGGCGTTCTCACCGGCGTCGTGGAAGCGGGTGCGCAGGGCGAAGGCGTCCGAGGCGCCGCGGGCCTGGACCACCTCGTCCCGGGTCATCCGGCGGGTGATCTGCGGCAGGCGCACGGCGTCCCCGGCCATCCCCGGCGGATCGGCCGAGTAGGTGACCTTCATCTCCGGGTCGTTCGCCATCGCGCGGGTGGCTTCGCCGAGCGCTTTTTTAAAGGGGTCGGCGGGGTTGTCGTTTCTATTGGTTGTCATCCCACGCACACCTTTTAGCGGTTCACGTATTTCAGCACGGTGGCGTAGTCGATGCCACGCTTGGCCAGTTCTTCGATGACCCGCTCGCGCCGTCGATCGGATGAGGGCGCGAACGGATTCTTGTAGTTGATCAGCCAAGCGATCCCGCAGAACGCGCCTATGACAATGCACAGGCCGCTGCCAGCGGCAGGGTCGATGATCGTCCCGGCGCACACCAGCGCGATCAGGCCGAGGCCTGGCACGGCGTACTCCTTGCTGAGGCACATGTACGACCGTGACGCCTCGATGCGCCACAGTTCGACAAGAAGCGCCCGCTCTTCCGTGTCACCCTCGAAATCAAGCAGCGCGCTTGGGTCCGGCGGCGGCAGAAGCAGCATCGTCGTTTCACCCCAGCGAAACGCTCGCCGCGCTCTCCGGCAGCTCCTGCCCGAAGCAGCGCTGGTAGAACTCGGCCACCGTCTGGCGCTCCAGCTCGTCGCACTTGTTCAGGAATGTCACGCGGAACGCAAAGCCCACGTCGCCGCCGAAGATGCGCGCGTTCTCGGCCCAGGCGATGACCGAGCGGGGCGACATGACGGTGGACAGGTCCCCGTTCATGAAGGCCGAGCGGGTCAGGTCCGCCACCGTCACCATGCGCCCGATGGTCGTCTCGCCCTCGGGGGTGCGGTAGTCGGGGTTCTTGGCCAGCACGATCTCCGCCTCGGCGTCATGGTCGAGGTAGTTGAGCGTGACGACCATCGACCAGCGGTCCATCTGGCCCTGGTTGATCTGCTGGGTGCCGTGATAGAGGCCCGTCGTGTCCCCGAGGCCCACGGTGTTCGCGGTGGCGAACAGGCGGAAATAGGGGTTCGGGTGGATCACTTCGTTCTGGTCGAGCAGCGTCAGCTTGCCGTCGACCTCCAGCACGCGCTGGATCACGAACATCACGTCCGGGCGGCCCGCGTCGTATTCGTCGAACACGATGGCGGTGTTGGTCTTGAGCGCCCAGGGCAGGATGCCCTCGTGGAACTCGGTCACCTGCTTGCCGTCGCGGATCTTGATCGCGTCCTTGCCGATCAGGTCGATGCGGCTGATGTGGCTGTCGAGGTTGACGCGCACGCAGGGCCAGTGAAGGCGCGAGGCGACCTGCTCGATATGCGTGGATTTGCCGGTGCCGTGATAGCCCTGGATCATCACCCGCCGGTTATGGGCGAAGCCCGCGAGGATCGCGAGCGTGGTGTCCCGGTCGAACTGATAGGTGGGATCGAGGGTGGGCACGCGGTCGGTGGGTTCGGCGAATCCCTTGACCTTCATGTCGATGTCGATCCCGAAGGTCTCCCGGACGTCGATGTCCATCGTGGGTTCAATCGCCGTCATGCCTGCGCCGTCCGCCATTTGGTTAACTCGTGTATTTTCAGGGCCTTGCGGTCCCGTTTCGCCCCTTGTGCGCGGCGCGCCGACAGTGCGGCGCAGGCCCCGCGCGGGGCGGTCGTGGGCCCCGGAAAGCTCCGGGAAAGGTAAGCGAAGCATATGGTGCGAATACCGCTTGGCAAGGGGGCGGCGGCGCCTTGGGCGCTTGGGCCGCGCCTTGCGGTGCGGTAGGGTAGCGGTTCGGACGCGGGGGAGGCCCCGCGGAAGACGGCGCAGGGGTGCGCCGGACGTCATGGGTGGTGAGGGGCAAGTGGTTCCGTTTTATGCGAAACGGCGTTCCATCGGGTATGGAGCGCCGGTGAGGCGTCTGCTGCGTGCGGCGGCGGCGGGTGCGACTCGAACGCGCGGCGCGGCGACGCTGGCCGCGGCGCTGCTGCTGGCCGGGCCCGCCTGGGCGGCGCCGCTGACCGGCGACGCGCGGGTGGTGGATGGGGACACGCTGCGCCTGTCGCTGCCGGGCGGCGCAGAGGAGAAGATCCGCGTCCTCGACATCGACGCGCCCGAGGCGGGGCAGAACTGCCGCGACGCCAAGGGCCGGTCCTGGCGCTGCGGCGAGGCGGCGACGGCGATGGCGGCGCGGCTGGCGGCGCTCGGCCCCATGCGCTGCGAGGGCGAGGGGCGGGACAAATATGGCCGCCTTCTCGCCGCCTGCGCCGCCGCCGACGGGCGCGACCTCGGGGGCGCGCTGGTCGGGGCGGGGCTGGCGCTGGCCTATCGGCGCTTCTCGGACCGGTATGTCCCGCAGGAGATCGACGCCTTCAAGGCGGGCCGCGGCATGTGGGCGGGGGCGTTCGACAAGCCCTGGGACTGGCGCCACGGGCGGCGCAGCGCGGCCTCGGCGGGGGACCTGGCCGGGGACAAGGCGCAGGGGCTGTTCGGCGCCCCGGAGGCGCCCGTCGCCGCCGCCTCTGCGCCTGCAGGCTGCGCCATCAAGGGCAACATCTCGGGCAACGGCCAGATCTATCACATGCCCGGTCAGGCGGATTACGACCGCACCCGCATCTCGGCCAAGCGGGGCGAGCGGTGGTTCTGTTCCGAGGAAGAGGCCCGCGCGGCGGGCTGGCGCCGGGCGAAGCGCTGAGGGACGCGGGGATCAGTCGGGGAAGTTGCGGCTGCCCTTGATCTGGTCCCAGGCCCAGAGGACCTGGGTCAGCCGCTGCTCATCCTCGCGGCTGCCGCCATTCATGTCCGGGTGCAGCGATTTCACCAGCTCGCGGAACGACTTGCGGATCTCGGGCTTGGGGCGGATCCCGTCCTCGCCCAGCACCGAGAGGGCCTTGCGCTCATTCGGCGGCAGGCGGCGCAGGGCGCGGGCGGCGAGGTCCTTCGCCCGGTCCGCCTCGGCCGCCGCGGCGCCGGGATTGATCGTCGCGTTCTCGCCCAGCGCATCCAGCGGGTCGTTGAAGCCGAACCGCGCCCAGGCCCGCCCCTCGGCATGGGGATGCTGGCCGATCGGCGACTTGGGCACGTCCTTCCAGCTCCAGGTCGGGCGGTCCCAGACGGAATCGCTGCGCATCTGCCGCTCGATCTCGTCCTCGGACCAGTCCTCGTAGAAGTTCCAGCTCTTGTTGAATTCCCGCACGTGGTCGAGGCAGAACCAACGGTACTCGTCCAGCTGCTGCGGCGAGCGGGGCGCGCGATAGGCGCCCGCGGCCTCGCAGCCCGGGTGCTCGCAGGGGCGGGACGAGCTTTCGAACGCGCCCGACATCCCCCGCTTGCGCTGGCGGCGGGCCTTGTCGGCCGAGACGGAGACGTCGAAATCGAAGATCGAGCGGGGCGGCGCCACGGGCCTTCTCCTCCTGTCCAGCGGGGGCGCGAGTCGAGCGGATGACTCTAGCGCATGGCGGCCCGGGGAAAAACGCCCCGGGGCCGGGCTTTCACGGGATGGCGCCGCAGCCGCAGGGCGGAGCGCGCGGGGCGGGCGCCGGGGCGTCATCCTGCCGGGGGGCGGGTTGACGAAAGGTTGGCCGCGGGGCGGCGGCCCGCCATGCGGAAGCGCGCCGCGCGGGGCTTGCGCGGCGCCCCCGGGCCGCGGGATATGGGACCGCGCGCAGGCCGCGGCAACCCCTGCCGCGCGCCGCGCGCCAGGGATTAGGGGCGAGAGCATGACCCAGACGACTTACGCCGACCGGATGCGCGCCAGGCTGACCGAGGCGCTGGCGCCGACCGAGCTTGAGATCGAGGACCAGTCCGAGCAGCATCGCGGCCATGGCGGCTACCGCGAGGGGGGCGAGACGCATTTCCACGTCTCGATCCGCTCGGCCGCCTTCGACGGGCTCAACCGGGTGCAGCGCCAGCGGCTGGTCCACAAGGCGGTGGCGGCGGAGCTGGAGGAGCGGGTGCACGCGCTGTCGCTGACCCTGAAGGGCGCGGCGGAGTGAGGGGGGCGCGGGCGGCCTCGGCGCTGGCGGTCGCGGCCCTGCTCGGCGGCTGCGCGGCGGCGGCCGTCGTGGATGCGGCGGCGACGGTCGGGAGCGCGGCGGTGAGCGTCGCCGCGACCGGGGTCGAGGCGGCCGCGGATGTCGGCGGCGCCGCCGTGGACGTCGTGGTCGGCGGGGACTGAGGGGGAGGCTCGTCGCGACGGGGGCCTCCCGCAAGCCCGCCCGGGCTTTCCCGGGGCGCCCGGGCCGTCAGTCGATGGCGCGGAAGATCGAGGTCGGCTCCTCGGCCCCCTCGGCGGCCTTGCGGGCGGTGCGGATCACCGGCTGGTGATGCGGCGACAGCTCGGGCTGGGCCATCGGGTCGGGCAGGGCGCGGCGGAAGATCAGCACCGAGTGCAGCACCTCCCCCCCGCGCGAGAAGAGGCCTCCCTTCGAATCCGCGGGCAGGGTCTCGGCGCGCTGGAATTCCCAGCCGTCATGGGATTCGTCGTTGAGCACGTCCTCGATGGTGCGGGCGAAGCCCTCGTGGCCGGCCTTCACGCCCTTGTAGCGGCGCTCCCGGCGCGGGGCGGCGACGGTCTTGTACTCGTAACGGGTCATCGCGTTCGGTCCTGCTTGCGGCGGGGGCGGGCCGGTTGCGGCGCGGGCCGCCCCTGGACGTGTCATGCCGCGCGGCCCCGGGGGGGACGGGGCGCGAGTCGCGGCGGGTCGGCAAGACGATAGCACGCGGCGCGGGGACGGGAAGGCCGGATCGGCGCGGAACCCCTCCCCGGCGCCTTCATGAACAAGCGGTTAGCGGGAGGGTGCGCCGGGCGGGGCGGGGCGCCCCCGCGCGCGGCCCGGACGCCCGCCGCCCCGCGCCGCCGCCCGCCCCGCGCGCGGGCGGCCGGGCGAGCGGGAGGGCGCGTCCCTCCCCGAGGCCGGGCGCACCCGGGCGGGAGACGCGAAACGCCCCGGCCGTCGGGGCCGGGGCGCTGCATCGCCGTCAGGCTGGGGGCGGATCCGTCCGCTCAGGGGGGGGCGGCCCCCCCATTCGCGCCCGGAGGGCGGCCGGGGCCGCCCGCGCGCCGATCCGGGCCGGGGCGCGGGCGGCGCGGGGCCTCACTCGATCCCGAGCCTGGCCTTCACGATCTCCTGCACCGCCTGCGGGTTGGCCTTGCCCTTCGAGGCTTTCATCACCTGCCCGACGAACCAGCCGGACATGGACGGCTTGGCCTTGGCCGCCTCGGCCTTGTCGGGGTTGGCGGCGATCACCTCGTCCACCACCGCCTCGATGGCGCCGGTGTCGGTGACCTGCTTCATGCCGCGCTCTTCCACGACCTTGGCCGGGTCGCCGCCTTCATTCCACAGGATCTCGAACAGGTCCTTGCCGATCTTGCCCGAGATGTCGCCCTTCTCGATCAGGTCGATCACGCCGCCGATCTGGGCGGGGGAGATGGGGCTGTCCGCCACCCCCTTCTGCTCCTTGTTCAGGCGGCCGAAGAGCTCGTTGATCACCCAGTTCGCGGCCTTCTTGCCGTCGCGCCCCGCGGCGACCGCCTCGAAGAACGCGGCGTTCTCCACCTCGGCCGTCAGCACCCCGGCGTCGTACTCGGTCACGCCGTACTGGGTGACGAACCGCGCCTTCTTCTCATCCGGCAGCTCGGGCAGCGAGGCGGCGATCTCGTCCACCCAGGACTGCGGGTATTCGAGCGGCAGCAGGTCCGGGTCGGGGAAGTACCGGTAATCATGCGCCTCTTCCTTCGAGCGCATGGACCGGGTCTCGCCCTTGGTCGGATCGTAGAGGCGGGTCTCCTGGTCGATCTTGCCGCCGTCTTCGAGGATCGCGATCTGGCGGCGCGCCTCGTAGTCGATGGCCTGCTGGATGAAGCGCATGGAGTTCATGTTCTTGATCTCGCAGCGGGTGCCGAGATGCGAGAAGTCCTGCGTCTCCATGTATTTCTCGTACTGCCCGGGGCGGCAGACCGACACGTTCACGTCCGCGCGCAGCGAGCCTTCCTGCATGTTGCCGTCGCAGGTGCCGAGATAGCGCATGATCTGGCGCAGCTTGCGCACGTATTCCGCCGCCTCCTCCGGCCCGCGGATGTCGGGGCGCGAGACGATCTCCATCAGCGCCACGCCGGTGCGGTTGAGGTCGACGAAGGACAGCGCCGGGTCGAGGTCATGCACCGACTTGCCCGCGTCCTGCTCGAGATGGATGCGCTCGATCCGCACCTTGCGGGCGATGCCGGGGGCCATGTCGACGATCACCTCGCCCTCGCCCACCACCGGGTCCTTGAACTGGCTGATCTGGTAGCCCTGCGGCAGGTCCGGGTAGAAGTACTGCTTGCGGTCGAAGCGGCTGAACAGGTTGATCTTCGCCTTCAGCCCGAGGCCGGTGCGGATCGCCTGCTCGACGCAGAATTCGTTGATCACGGGCAGCATGCCGGGCATGGCCGCGTCGATCAGCGACACGTTGGCGTTCGGCTCGGCGCCGAAGCTGGTCGAGGCGCCCGAGAACAGCTTGGCGTTGGAATGGACCTGGGCGTGCACCTCCATGCCGATCACCAGCTCCCAGTCGCCGGTCACGCCGGGGATGATCTTCGGCTCGGGGGCCGTGTGCGCGAGGTCGAGCATGGGAGGGCGTCTCCATTCAGCGTCAGCTTGAGGGTCGTTCCGGTCCAATAGCGCGGGCGGCGCGGCTTTTCCAGAGGGGCGCGCAGCCCGGCGCCGCGCGGCGGAGGCGCCCGCGGGCCGCGGCGGGGCGAAGACCGGGATGCAGGGCGCCCGCCGGCGGCGTCCCCCGACGTCCCGCGGCGCGACGCCGGGGGCGGCGCCGGCGTCGCGCCGCGGGACGCCGGGCCTTCCGCTGCGGAAGTCAGGACAGGGCGTCGCGGGGCGGCGGCGGGCGTCCGCGGGCGCTTGCAACCGGCCCGGCCCCGTCGCATCGTATCCGCCATTCCGGGGGGAAAGGGGTTCGGCATGAACCGACGACTGCAAGACGTCCGCCGCCGCGCCGCGCGCGCGCTGGCCGGGGCCGCCGCCGCGGCCGCGCTGCTGTGCGGGCTGGCCGCGGCGCCGACGCCCGCGCGCGCCGACGCGCTGGAGGCCATCGCCGAGCGCGGCGTTCTCACCCTCGGCTACCGGCTCGACGCGCCGCCCTTCTCCTACCGCGACGAAGGCGGCGCCCCCGAGGGGCTGGCGGTCGCGCTCTGCGCCGCGCTCGCGTCCCATATCGGCGAAGCGCTCGGGGTCCCGGACCTGAAGGTGGAATGGAAGCCCGTCACCTCGCAGACCCGCTTCCCCGCGGTGCGGGACGGCGAGGTGGATCTGCATTGCGGCCCCACCACCCAGACCATCGCCCGGCGCGAGACGCTGGATTTCTCGATCCCCTATTTCATCGCCGGCGCGGGCGTCGTGTTCCGCAAGGGCGGGGCCGAGAGCCTGTCGGACCTGACCTCGGAGCCCGTCGGGGTGCTCGCCGGCACCACCACCGAGGCGCTGGCCCCCGAGCTTCTGCGCAAGCACGGCGCCACCAGCCCCGTCGCCCCGTTCCCGAGCCACGTGCACGGCCTCGCCGCCCTGCAGGCGGGCGAGATCGAGGCCTATATCGGCGACCAGTCGATCCTCTATTACCAGCTCGGGCGCATGGCCCCGCTGGCGCCGCTCCACGTGGCGCCGGACCTCTATTCCTTCGAGCCCTACGCGCTGACCATGAAGCGCGGCGAGACCGGGCTGCGGCTGCTGGTCGACCAGGGGCTGAGCCGGATCTACCGCTCGGGCGAGATCTATGACCACATCCGCTCGGCCATGGGCCGGGTGAACCTGAGCCCGCTGACCGAGGCGGTCTACGAGGTGGTGGCGATCCCGGAGTGATCCCGGCGGGGGAGCGCCGCGCCCGGCCCTTCGCCTGTGGCCCGCGGGGCGCCCGCGGCGCGCGGCGGGCGGGGCGCTGCGTGGCGGGCGCTTGACCCCGGGCGCCGCGCCGGGGGATGCAGGGGGCCGAGAGGAAAGGGCCGCCCGCGATGATCCGCATCACCGACGACATCTCCATCGCCGACTGGGAGCTGACCGAGAGTTTCTCGCGGTCGTCCGGCCCCGGCGGGCAGAACGTCAACAAGGTGGAGACGGCGGTGGAGCTGCGCTTCGAGGCGGCGCGGTCCCCGCATCTGAACGACTACGTGAAGGCGCGGCTGAAGCGGCTGGCGGGGCGGCGCTGGACCCAGGACGGGGCGGTGATCATCCGCGCCGAGGCGCACCGCTCCCAGGCCCGCAACCGCGAGGACGCGCTGGAGCGGCTCAAGGCGCTGATCGAGCAGGCCACGCACCGGCCCAAGCGGCGCATCCCCACCAAGCCGACCAAGGGCAGCCAGCGCCGCCGCATGGACGCCAAGACCCGCCGCGGCGCGGTCAAGGCGCTGCGCGGCAAGCCCGAGGCGGAGTGAGGGGCGGCCCCGGGCGGGCGGCGCGCGAGACGGCGGGGCGGCGACGCCCCCCGGTTTCCGAGCCTCGTGAAGCCTCCGCCCCCCCCCCGGACACGCAAAGGGCCGGAGCCCCGAGGCTCCGGCCCTTCCCCCCGGCAGATCACCGGCGGTCGTGAGGTGGGTCCGACGAGCGGAGGCGGCGCAGATTGCGTCCGCACGCGTGCCGTCGGCAGAGAGGCTGCTCCCTTAAACGCGGTCCTCGCGCGCAAGCCCCGCCGTCGGTCCCAGGTTCTCACTGATCATCGGACACCTCCTTTCTGTTGTGGTTGGATGAGAAAAGCGTGCCTGCCGCTTCGGCGCCTGTAAAGCCTTGCGTGGGGTTGACTTTCGAAAATCTTGTGGCGCCGTTTGCGCCGCCCGCAAAATGGGCGGCAAAGCACAAGGGGCGCCCGCATTGCAGGCGCCCCTTGCACGGGATGGCATGAGAGGGAGGCGGGCAGGGCGCGCGGCGCCGCCCGCCCGGCGGCTCAGGCCGCCGCGATCCGGCGCGAGGCGGCGCGGAACGGCGCCAGGGCGATGAGCGCCAGCGCGAGCTTCACCCCGAAATCCGCGACGGCGAGCGAGACCCAGAGCGGCGCGGCCGGGCCCATGCCCAGAAGCGGGATCGCCTCGCCCGCCCAGGACACGTCGTCCGCCGGGTCGAGGAAGGTGAAGCTCCCCGCGAAGGCGACCGAGAAGAACAGGCCCGTGTCGACCGCCGAGCCGATCAGCGACGAGGCCAGCGGCGCCCGCCACCAGGACCCGGCGCGCAGCCGGTCGAACACGCTCACGTCCAGCATCTGCGCCGCGAGGAAGGCGAGGCCCGAGGCGAGCGCGATGCGGAAGGTGGTGGCGTCGAACGCGGCCGCGATGAAGGAGCAGGCGATGCCGGCGACGAAGCCCGCCGCCACGACCTTGCGCGCCGCCGTCGCGCCGTAGGCGCGGTTGGTCAGGTCGGTGACCAGGAAGGCGAAGGGATAGCTCATGGCGCCCCAGGTCAGCCAGTCGCCCAGCAGGTGCTGCACGAGGATGTTGGAGGCCGCCACGATGGCGGTCATGGCGAGGATGCCGAGCGCGAGTCCACGGGTCATGTCGGAGGGTCTCCTTGCAGGGCCGGGGCGCGGGGATGCGCGAAAGGGGCCAAGGCCGGCTGGGCCGGACGGGAAAGGCCGCCGCATACAGGGGGCGCGGCCCGCTGGCAAGGGGCGGGGGGCCGGATGCAGGCGCGGCGGGCGGGGCGCGC
>NZ_JBOCEF010000072.1:0-17123 GCF_050586345.1 Rhodovulum sp. DZ06 | reverse complement strand
GGGGGGGGGGGGGGGGGGGGGGGGGGGGGGGGGGGGGGGGGGGGGGGGGGGGGGGGGGGGGGGGGGGGGGGGGGGGGACCCCCCCCCCCCCCCCCCCCCCCACCCCCACCTCCCGCAGGCTGGGGGAGGGCCTTGGAGCGGGCGGTGCGCTCCGGCGATCCACTGCGCGCGGCTGCCGGACCTCGCGGTCCTTCGGCCCGCATCGGCCCGCCCGCCCGCGCCAGGGGCGCATTCCCAAGTGCCGCCCGCCCTCCCCGAACGCCAGCCCCCAACCCCGGGGGAGTTCGAGGGGGCCTCGCCCCCTCGAGCCGGGGACCGGGGGCGGCAGCCCCCGCCATCCCCGCCGAAGGAAGGCGCAGCCGCCCGGAGGCCCGCCTCTTCCCCACGCCCGTCTTGCGCCCCGCCCCCCAAATCGTCAGGCTGCCTGAAAAAGACAGGGAGCCCGCAATGACCGACCAGACCTGGCGCCTCGGCGCCGCGCAGACCGCCGCCGCGATCCGCTCCGGCGATCTCTCCGCCGCCGCCGCGCTCGAATCCCATATCGCGCGGATGGACGCGCAGAACGGCCCGATCAACGCCGTGGTGGTGGATTTGCGGGACGAGGCGCGCGAGACCGCCGCCGCCGCGGATGCAGAGGCCGCCCGCGCCCGGTCCGAGGGCCGCTCCCTCCCGCCCCTTCACGGCGTGCCGATCCTGGTCAAGGAGAACGTGGATTTCAAAGGCCGCGCGAATCTCAACGGGGTCGAGGCGAACCGCAAATACATCGCCCCTGATGATTCTCCGGTGGTGCGCAACCTGCGCAACGCGGGGGCGATCCCGTTCGGGCTGACCAACACGCCCGAATTCTCCATGCGCGTCGTCACCGACAACCCGGTGCATGGCGAGACGCTGAACCCCTGGGACCACGCGCGCTCGGCGGGCGGCTCCTCGGGCGGGTCGGCCGCCGCCACCGCCGCCGGGATCGGCTGCATGGGGCATGGCAACGACATCGGCGGCTCGGTCCGCATTCCCGCCGCGGCCTGCGGGCTGTCGACCATCCGCGCCACGCTGGGCCGGATCCCGGCCTTCAACCCCTCGGCCCCGGCGGAGCGCCCGCTGGTGGCGCAGCTGATGTCGGTGCAGGGGCCGATGTGCCGGTCGGTCGAGGACGTCGCCCTGTGCCTCCAGGCCATGTCCGCGCCCGATCCGCGCGACCCGTGGCAGGTTCCCGCGCCGCTCTTCGACTGGCCCGAGGCCCCGCGCCCGCTGCGCGTCGCCGTCGCCCGCCACCCCGAGGATTACGCCGCCGATCCCGCGATCCTGGCGAAGGTGGACGAGGCGGCGCGGATGCTCGCCGACGCCGGCCATACGCTGGTCGAGGTCGACCTGCCGGACCCGAAGGCGGACTGGCAGCTCTGGGCGGACCTTCTGATCAACGAGATGCGGATCATGGCCGGGGACGCGATGCTTCCCGTGGTCTCGGACGACTTCAAGACGGTGTGGGAGGGGTATCTGGGCTTCACCAATCGCACCGACGACGCGAAGGAGATGCTGACCCTGATGGCCGAGCGCTCGGCCCGGCTGCGCCGCTGGCAGGTGCTGCTGTCGACCGAGTGCGACGTGGTGCTGACCCCCGCGCTCGCCTCGGGCGCGCCGATGTCGAACGGGGACATCGCGGACCTGTCCTCGCCCCAGAACGTCTGGGGACAGAGCATGTTGTGGATCCCGATCTTCAACCTGCTGGGCCTGCCCGCGGCGGTGACGCCCGCCGGGATGGTGGACGGGCTGCCGGTCGGCGTGCAGATCGTCGCCGCGCGGTACCGCGAGGACCGGGCCCTGCGCGCCGCCGCGGATATCGAGGCCCGCGTCGGCCCGGTGCTGCCGGCGCTGTGGGACCGGCTCGGCTGACGCCGATCTGCGGGGGAGGGAGGCCCTCGTCGGCCCTCCCTCCTTCTGCACCCCCTCCCACCCGACCTGCTGCGTCGCGCATGAGGGCCGGTCGCGGGGTGGATTGTTCCGCGGCTCAGCCCTTCACCAGTTCGATCTCGGCCTTCAGCGCCGCCATCAGCTTGCCCAGCAGGTCCAGCGTCATCTCGTTGGACAGCTTGCCGTCCTCGTCGAACGCCTTCGCGGCGGCGGCCACGAACACCTCCGGACCCTGAAGCACCCGCGGGTTGAACGGCGTCAGGCAATGGCGCAAGGAGAACTGCGCCCGCTCGCCCCCCGCGCGCCCCGAGGCCGCGGACAGGATCGCCACCGGCTTGCCCGCCAGCGGCATCTTTCCGTCCACCTTGTCCCGGCTGATCCAGTCCAGCGCGTTCTTCAGCACCCCGGGAAGGTTCTTGTTGTACTCGGGGGTCGAGATGATCACCCCGTCCGCCGCCTTCACCTGGGCGACCAGGCGCGCGACGGGCTCGGGCGCGCCCTCGGCCTCGAGATCGGCGTCGAACAGGGGCAGGTTCAGGTCGGCTTCCTCGGTCGTGCAGTCGCCGAAGACGCGGGCGGCTTCGCGGCACAGCATCGTGTTGGTGCTGCCTTTTCGCAGCGCGCCGGAGATCAGCAGGAGGCGGGGGGCGTCGGTCATGGTCGCGGTCCTTGGGGAGGTGTGGTTGCGTGGCCGGGAAGGATCGTGCGGGGCGACGCAAGGTCAAGGCCGGGCGCATCCGACAGAGTTTCCTGCGACGATTTAACGGCTCGGTAACCTACCGAATGTTTTCTGGAAGAGTCGCGCGCAGCGTCCCCGTGAATTTTCCGCCGCGCGCGCTCCCTGATTTCAGACCGGAGTGATCGTCATGAGCGCGCAGATGGGAATGAGCCGGATGGAACAGCTCGCCGCACGGGCGGCGGGCGCGGGCGGGGGGCTTCCGGTCCTGCTCGGTGCGCTGCGCCGCGCGCGGCTCTGGGCCTGCGCCGGGGCGCTCGGGGCGGGGGCGCTGGCCGCCGGCTGGCTGCATCTCAACCCGCCGCGATTCGTCTCGACCGCCGAGGTGATGGTGCAGGATGACGCGCTGACCCCGCAGGCGGCGATGCGCCTTCTGCAATCGGACGCGGTCCTGGGCGCGGTGCGCGCCACGGCGACGGACGCGGCGCCGGTGCGCTTCGCCGCCGGGCTCGACGCCCCGGACGAGGTCTGGAGCGGCGCGATCCGCCTGCATGCCGAGGCGGCCTCCCCGCGGGAGGCCGCGCGCCTCGCGCAGGGCCTGGCCGAGGCTTTCGCGGCGGAGCGGCGGGCCTTCGCCGCCGCCCGCGACGCGCGCGGGCTGGACTGGCTGCAGGACCGGATCGCCCATCTCGACAGCCGCCGCGCGGCGCTGGAGGCCCGCGGCGCCTCCGGCGGCAAGGCGCTGGAGGAGATGCGCGCGAGCCTCGAGATCCTCGTGGCCGACGCCCGCGCCGAGGCGGCGGCGCGCCCCGCGCCGGTGCTGATCTCGACCCCCGCCCGTGCGCCGGAGCGCCCGGTGGGCCCGTCGCGGCTGGCGATCCTGCTGGCGGGCGTGGCGCTCGGGGGGCTGCTGGGCGGCCTCGCCAGCCGCGCGCGCGACCGGATCCTGGCCATCCCCGACACCCCCGCGCAGCTGGTGCGCGATTGCGGCCTGCCGGTGCTGGCCGCCGCCCCGCCCGAGGGCGGGGGGGAGCTTGCCGCCGCCGCCCGCCGCGACCCCGCGGGGGGCGCGGCCGAGGCCTCGCGCGCGCTGCGCGAGCCGCTGCTGCGCCTCGCCGCCCACCGCGCGGCGCGCCATGCCGGGGCGGGGCAGGTGATCTGCGTTCTGGGCAGCAGCGCGGGGGCGGGGGCGTCCTCGGCCGCCGCGCTGGCGGCGGAAAGCTTCGCGCGGCTGGGGCGCAGCGTGTGCCTTGTCGACGGCGACCTGCGCAGCCCCGACCAGGCCCGCCGCTACGGGCTGGAGGGCGAGGTGGACCTCGTCTCGGTGATCGACGGCGAAGCGGCGCTGGACGACGCGCTCTGGCCCGCCGCGACGCCCGGCCTCTTCATCCTTCCCGCGGCCCCGGCTCCGGCGGCGCGGGTCGACGCGCTCGAGGCCGGCGCGGCGGAGGAACTCCTGGACGCGCTGCGCCAGCGCTTCGACGTGGTGGTGGTCGACGCGCCGCCGCCGAGCTCGACCGCCGAGGGGCGGCTGTTCGCCGGGCTGGCCGACGCCTGCCTTCTCTCGGTGCGCTGGGGCGCGGCAGGACGGGCCGAACTGGCGGGCGCCGCGGCGGCGCTGCGCGCGGCGCGGGCGGCGACGGCGGGGGTCCTGATCACCCGCGCCACCGACGCCGCGGCCCCGTTCCGCTGCCGCTGGAGCGACGCGCGCTTCGCCCGCTTCGCCGAGGGTTTCGGCGACTGACGCCGGGGGCGGGGCACGCCGCCGGGCAGGGGCCGATGGATGGGGCGCCTCGCCGGGGCGGTGGGCACGCCGCCATCGCGGAGGAGCGTCTGCAAGCGCCGCGCGTCCGGCCCCTGGCTGCTGAAACCCGCCCGCCATCGAGCGCCTGCGACCGGTCGTGTTCTGTGGGCCGTCTCCCTCGGGCCGTCTCCCTCGGTCCCCGCGCCGTGGACAGTCCGACCGGGGCCGGCCCGCCATCGACCCGCCGCCGGCGCGCAGCTCGCCCACGCCCGGCCATGGGTGTCGGCCAGCGCCCGCCCCTGCAAGTCCGCCCCTGCAAGTCCGGCCCTTCAAGGCCGATCCCACCCCGACGGCCCGGCCGGCCCGGCGCGATCCACCTTCCGGCCCCTCCCCAAGGCCCACGCGCATTGCCGCGGCGCCGCAACGCCGTCCTTGACCTTCCGCGCCGCGGCGTCGATGCAGGGATCCACAGGATCTCTTGCGAAGGCGGCGCGACATGGACCCGGTGCGGCGGCACTACGAAACCTATCCCTACCCGGAACGCGACCCGGCGGACGAGGCGAAGCGGCTGATCGAGGGCTCGCCCTCCGACCCGCGCGAGATCGACCACTTCCTGTTCCGCGGGCGCCGCGACTGGAGCAAACCCTTCCGCGCGCTGGTCGCCGGGGGCGGCACCGGCGACGGGCTGATCCAACTCGCCGCCAGGCTCGCCGCCGCGAAGGTTCCCGCCGACATCACCTATGTCGACATGTCCGAGGCCAGCCGCGCCGTGGCCGAGGCCCGCGCCGCCGCCCGCGGCCTGACCATCCGGTTCGAGACCGGCGACCTCGTCGCCCGCGCCCCCGAACTGGCGGCCGAGGGCGGCCCCTTCGACTACATCGACTGCTGCGGCGTCCTCCACCACCTGCCCGAGCCGCAGGCGGGGTTCGACGCCCTCTCCGCCGCCCTCTCGGACGAGGGCGGGATGGGCCTGATGGTCTACGCCCCCTATGGCCGCACCGGCGTCTACCCGTTGCAGGAGGCGTTCCAGTCCCTCCTCGCCGATGACGCGCCCGAACAGAAGGTCGCCCGCGCAAAAGCGACCCTGAAATCCCTGCCGCAGACCAACTGGTTCCTGCGCAACGAGCACCTGTCGGACCACGAGCAGGGCGATGCGGGCCTCTATGACCTGCTCCTCCATGACCGCGACCGGCCCTACACGATCGAGGAGCTCTGCGCGTCCCTGGGCGCAGCCGGGCTGGGCCTCGTCTCCGTGCTCGAACCCGTGCGCTACGACCCGTTGCAGTACCTGCCGGACGACCCGGTGCTGGCCGAGCGGGTCAAGGCGATGGCCCCCGCCGCGCGGCTGGGCCTCGGCGAGCGGCTTGCGGGGAACATCCGCACCCACGTGGTCTACGCCGCCAGGACCGCCCGCGCGGGCAAGGCGATGGCGCCCCTGTCGCCCGAGGCCCGCCCGCGCCTGCGCGGCGTCGCCCCCCGCGCGCTGGCGGTCGAGGCGCAGAAGAAGGGCCGCCTGCGGATCGCTTTCTCGGGCCACCGCCACGCGCTGCCGCTGGACAAGTCGCTGGCGCCGATCCTCGCCCGGCTCGACGGCCGCCCGCTGGGCGCCATCGCGCGGGAAGGGGGGATGGACTGGCTTCTCTTCGCGCAGAAATTCGGCCCGGCCTGGCGCGCGCTGACCTCGGCCAACCTGCTGCATTGCTCGGAGCGCCTGCCATGATCCCCGCCTGGGCCCTGCCGCGCATGACGATCCGCCCGTGGATGGAGACGCGCAGCGCCCATCCGCCGGGGATCTCGCCGCTCGATCCGGCCGAGTGGCTGTACCGGGACGAGACCTGTGCGGGCCAGATGGCCCTGCGCGACGCCCTCGTGGCCGAGCGTCCGGACGACGTGACCGGCTGCCTGCCCGAAGGCGAAGCGGCGGCGGCGGAGCTGCTGGCGCTGGTGACGGAGGAGGTCTGCGCCCGTCAAGGCGCCGCGCGGACCGGCGGCGCGATCCGGCGCGCGGACGGGGTGGAGGCGCCCCTCGACGCCCCGCCGATGCAGGTCGCGGCGCGGCTGGCGCAGGAGGATTTTCTCATCCTCGACCGTCCCGAGGGCGCCGAGGAGCACATCCTTACCGCCGGCGCCCTGTGCTTCCCGGCGCAGTGGACCCTGGCCGAGAAGCTGGGCCGCGCGCTGCTGCGCATCCACCTGCCGGTGAAGGAATATGACGGCCGCCTCGCCGCGAAGGTGCAGCGGTTCCATGACGGCGTGCGCGTGGGTCGCCCGCTGATCCGCGCCAACTGGAATTTCGCCGAAGGGCCCGAGCTTTACACCCCCGCGCCCGAGGCCGAGAAGATGAAGCGCCGCCAGACCCGCGCCGATCCGAAGGACTGGCGCGACGCCTGGATCCGGGTGGAGCGGCAGACCCTGCTGCGCCTGCCGCAGACGGGCGCCGTGGTGTTCGGCGTGCGCACCCTGGTCGCGCCGCTGACCGGCTGCACCGAAGAGGATTGGGCGGGGTTCCAGCGCGCCTTCGAGGAACTGCCCGAACATGCCCGCGCGGACAAGGCGGGGGCCGCCATCCTCGCCGAAGCCGCGCGGCGGGCGGCGCTGGCTTGAGCGTTGCGCCCGGCCAAGGGCCGGTCGCTGAAGGGTGGGGGGCGGAAGGCATGCATGCCTTCCTCCCCGTCGACGCAGTGCGTCGACCCCCCCCTCCATCCGCATACCAGGTTGCGCTTGCGGCACGCGACCCGCCCTGATCCGTGCGCCCCGCGGCGCCCCCCGGCGCCGCTCCGCCCTCGAGCGGGGGGCGCGTCCCCCCGAGAGGCCGGACATTCCGTCCACCGGCGCTTCCATGAATTTTCCGCGGCGCCGCGGCCGCGAGCGTTGACCGCGCCCGGCCCCCGCGGCTATCACTGTCCCCACGGCACGCCCGGTCTGGCCCGACCGCCGCGCGCCCGCCCGCCCGACGCATTCCGCCCGGGCAGGGCGCTGCAACCGCCGGTCCGCCGCGGGGGAACACGACCCCGACGGCGCGCCCGGCTTGAAAAGGGCCGATACCCATGCATCTCGTGAACAGGGCCTGTTCTTGCGCCGCAGCATCGCACGCCGCATCCGCCGCGCGCTGACGCCATCGTTCCCCGGCCCGCGCCCCCGCCACGGGGCGCCGCGCCGCCGCATGACAGACATTATCGCCGGAGCCATCCCATGGTCGCGCGCATCATTCCCGTTCCCTCTTTCGACCTCACCGTGTTCGGCGGCACCGGCGATCTCGCCCGGCGCAAGCTGATCCCGGCCCTCTACCGGCGCATGCGCGACGGGCAGGCGCCGCGCGATGCGCGCATCCTCGCCGCCGCGCGCTCGGATCTCGACGACGCCGGTTTCCGGGCAATGGCGCGCGAGGCGCTCGAGGAACATGTCCCCGCGGCCGAGCGCCCGGCGGAGGACATGGACGCCTTCCTCGCCATGCTCGGCTATGTGAAGGTCGACGCGATGGGGACCGAGGGCTGGGATGCGCTCGCCGAACGCCTTGCCGACCAGCCGGACCGGCCGCGCGCCTTCTACCTCTCGGTCGCGCCCTCGCTCTTCGGCCCGATCGCCGAGCGGATCGCGGGCGCGGGCCTCGGCGGGCCGAACACCCGCATCGTGGTGGAAAAGCCGCTGGGCCGGGACCTTGAAGGGGCCCGCGCCCTCAACGCCCAGCTGGCGGAGCATTTCGACGAAAGCCAGCTCTACCGGATCGATCATTACCTCGGGAAGGAGACGGTGCAGAACCTGATGGCGATCCGCTTCGCCAACGCGCTGTTCGAGCCGGTCTGGAACGCCCGCCATATCGACCATGTGCAGATCACCGTGGCGGAATCCCTCGGGGTCGGGGGCAGGGGCGAGTATTACGACCGCTCCGGCGCCATGCGGGACATGGTGCAGAACCACCTGATGCAGCTCCTGTGCCTCACGGCCATGGAGCCGCCGAACATGTTCGACCCCGACGCCGTGCGGGACGAGAAGCTGAAGGTCATCCGCGCGCTCGACCCCATCGGGCCGGGCCATATCGGGACCGACACCGTGCGCGGCCAGTATCGCGGCGGCCCGCTCGGCCCCTCCTACGTGGAAGACGCCGGCGACCCCGACAGCCATACCGAGTGCTTCGTGGCGCTGAAGGCCGAGATCTCCAACTGGCGCTGGGCCGGCGCGCCCTTCTACCTGCGCACCGGCAAGCGGCTGCGCGCCCGGATGTCCGAGATCGCGATCCAGTTCAAGGCGCCCCCCCATTCGATCTTCGAGGGCGAGACCTGCCACGGCAACACGCTGGTGATCCGCCTGCAGCCGGATGAGGGCATCACCCTCAAGATGACCGTCAAGGACCCCGGCCCGGGCGGGATGCGGCTGATCGAAACGCCGCTCGACATGACCTTCGCCAAGGCCCTCGAGGGCCGCGGGGTTTCCATGCCCGACGCCTATGAGCGCCTGATCATGGACGTGATCCGCGGCGACCAGACCCTGTTCATGCGCGGGGACGAGGTCGAGGCCGCCTGGGCCTGGGTCGACCCGATCATCGCGGCGTGGGAGCATTCCGGCGCCCATCCGCAACCCTACGATTCCGGCGGCTCGGGCCCCGAGGACGCGCTGATGCTGATGCATCGCGACGGCCGCCGCTGGCGGGAGATCGCGTGATGGCCCTGCCCATCGCCTTCAAGCACTGGGAAAGCCGCGAGGCCGCGGCCGAGGGCCTCGCCTTCGCCATCCACCAGGCGCTGGCCGACGCGATCCGCGCCGACGGCGTCGCCTCGGCCGCGCTGGCGGGCGGGACCACGCCGGGGCCGATGTTCGACTGCCTCGGGCGCATGGCGCTGGCCTGGCCGCGGGTGTCGATCCTGCCCTCGGACGAACGCTGCGTCCCCGAGGATCACCCCCGCTCCAACGCCCGCCTGCTGCGCGAAACCTTGCTGAAGGGCCCGGCCGAGGCCGCGCGCCTCATCCCCCTCGCCCCCGGCGGCGAGGCCCCGCCGCCCGAAGGCCCGCCCGGCCTCGCCGCCGCGCTGCCGCTGACCGTCTGCATGGTGGGGATGGGCGAGGACATGCACACCGCCTCCCTCTTCCCCGGCGCCGACCGGCTGGCCGAGGCGCTGGCCCCGGGCGCCCCCCCGGTGGTCCCCATCGAGGCGCCGGGCGCGGCCGAGCCGCGCGTGACCCTCTCGGTCCCCGCCCTCACCTCGGCGAGCCATATCCACGTGCTGATCTTCGGCCCCGCCAAGCGCGCCGCGCTGGACAAGGCCATGCAGGACGGCCCGACAGAGGAGGCGCCGATCCGCGCCCTCCTGCGCTCGGGCCGCCCCGTGACCGTGCATTACGCCGACTGACATGCCTTGGGGCGCCGCCCGGGCGCCCCGCCAGGACCGCCGGGCGCGCGCCCCCCGCGCCCCGGCCCCGAGCCAAGGGAGACTTCCCATGACCCTGCATCCCACCGTCGAAGCCGTCACCGCCCGCATCAAGGCCCGCTCCGCGACCCCGCGGGCCGAGTACATGGACCGCTGCCGCCGCGCCGCCGAGGTCGAGCCGGGCCGCCCGCACCTGAGCTGCGGGAACATCGCCCATGCCGCCGCCGCCGCCGGGACCGACAAGGCGGGCGTCGCCGGGGGCAGGGCGCCCAATATCGGCATCGTCACGGCGTATAACGACATGCTCTCGGCCCATCAGCCGTTCGAGCGGTTCCCCGACATCATCAAGCAGACCGCCCGCGCAAGCGGCGCCACCGCGCAGGTCGCGGGCGGCGTGCCCTCGATGTGCGACGGGGTCACGCAAGGCCGCCCGGGGATGGAGCTGTCGCTGTTTTCCCGCGACGTGATCGCCATGTCGGCGGGGATCGGCCTGAGCCACGACGTGTTCGACGCCGCCATCTTCCTCGGGGTCTGCGACAAGATCGTGCCGGGGCTGATCATGGCGGCCGCCGCCTTCGGGCACCTGCCGACGGCCTTCCTGCCTGCCGGGCCCATGCCCTCGGGCATCGGCAATGACGAGAAATCCGCCATCCGCCAGGCCTTCGCCCGCGGCGAGATCGGGCGCGAGGAGCTCTTGAAGGCCGAGATGGCCTCCTACCACGGCCCCGGCACCTGCACCTTCTACGGCACCGCCAACACCAACCAGATGCTGATGGAGTTCATGGGCCTGCACCTGCCGGGCGCGAGCTTCGTGAACCCCAACACCCCCCTGCGCGACGCCCTCACCGTCGCGGGCACGCGCCGGGTGCTGGAGATCACCCGCACCGGCGACTACACGCCGGTCTGCGAGGTCCTCTCGCCCGAGGCCTTCGTCAACGGCATCGTCGGGCTGCACGCCACCGGCGGGTCGACCAACCTGCTGATCCACCTGATCGCCATGGCCCGCGCCGCGGGGGTGATCCTGGATTGGGAGGATTTCTCCGACCTCTCCGCCGTCGCCCCGCTGATGGCCAAGGTCTATCCGAACGGCCTTGCGGACGTGAACCACTTCCACGCCGCGGGGGGCCTCGGCTACATGATCGGCGAGCTCCTCGCCGCGGGGCTGCTGCACGAGGACGTCAAGACGCTCAACGGCACGGGCCTTTCGGGCTACACGGCCGAGCCCAAGCTCGCCGCCGACGGGAGCGTCGCGTGGGAGGCCGGGGCGGGCGAGACCCTCAACGACAAGATCCTGCGCCCGGTCGCCGACCCGTTCCAGCCCACCGGCGGCCTGCAGCTGCTGACCGGCAATCTCGGCTCCGCCTGCATCAAGGTCTCCGCCGTCGCGCCGGAGCGGCGGGTGGTCGAGGCCCCGTGCCGCATCTTCCACGACCAGGAGAGCGTGAAGACCGCCTTCCGCGCCGGAGAGCTGACCGGAGACGTGGTCGTCGTGGTCCGCTTCCAGGGCCCGCGCGCCAACGGCATGCCCGAGCTTCACGGCCTGACGCCGACCCTCTCGGTCATGCAGGACCGCGGGCAGAAGGTGGCGCTTGTGACCGACGGGCGCATGTCGGGCGCCTCCGGCAAGGTCCCCGCCGCGATCCATGTCTCGCCCGAGGCCGAGACCGGCGGGCCGATCGCCAAGCTGCGCGACGGCGACATCCTGCGCGTGGACGCCGAGGCCGGGGTGCTGGAAGCTCTCGTTCCCGCCGACGCGTGGGCCGCGCGCGAGGATGCGACCGCCGACCTCTCGGCCAATGGGGTCGGCATGGGGCGCGAGCTCTTCGCCGCCCTGCGCGCCGCGGTGGGAACCGCCGAAACCGGCGCCTCCGCGGCCATCTGAGCCGCGGGCGCCGACCCGATATTGACCTTTTGCCGGCGCGTGACCGCCCCGGCGCATTGACCGCCCGGAGATTTCCATGACCCTCGACGCCGCCTGGAAGCGCGTCCATGCCGAGGCCGAGCGCCTCCGCCCGCTGCACCTGCGCGAGATGTTCGCCGCCGACCCGGACCGCTTCGCCGCCTTCACCCGCGGCGTGGACGACCTGTTCGTCGATTTCTCGAAGGAGCGGATCGACCAGGGCGCGCTCGACGCCCTGCTGGCGCTGGCCGGGGCTGCGGGGGTCGAGGCCAAGCGGGACGCGATGTTCGCGGGCGCGGCCTGGAACCTGACCGAGGGCCGGGCGGTGATGCACATGGCCCTGCGCGGCGGCGCCGGGGAGGTGGTGGAGATCGACGGGCAGGACGTGATGCCCGAGGTCAAGGCCGGCCTCGACGCCTTCCTCAAATTCGCCGAGGACGTGCGCGCGGGCCGCGCCCGCGGCTCCTCGGGCGCCTTCACCGACGTGATCAATATCGGCATCGGCGGCTCGGATCTCGGCCCCGTCATGGCCACCCGCGCGCTGCGCCCCGATCATGACGGGCCGCGGGTGCATTTCGTCTCCAATGTCGACGGGGCGCATATCGCCGACGTCACCGCGGGGCTCGACCCGAAGACCACGCTGGTGATCGTCGCCTCCAAGACCTTCACGACGCTCGAGACGATGGCGAATGCGGCCGAGGCCCGCGCCTGGCTGGCGCGCACGGTGGGCGAAGCGGCGGTGGGCCAGCACCTCGCCGCCGTGTCCACCAACCTCGACGCCACCGGCGATTTCGGCATCCGCCCCGAGCGGGTCTTCGGCTTCTGGGACTGGGTCGGGGGGCGCTACTCCCTGTGGTCCTCGATCGGGCTGCCGGTGGCCATCGCCATCGGCGCCGCGAAGTTCCGGGAAATGCTGGCGGGCGCCGCCGCGATGGACGCGCATTTCCAGGCCGCGCCGCTGGCGCAGAACCTGCCGGTGCTGCTGGCGCTGATCGGGGTGTGGCGGCGCAACGCGATGGGCTGGCCCACCGTGGCGCTGATCCCCTATGACCAGCGGCTGGAGCGGTTCGCGGCCTATGTGCAGCAGCTCGACATGGAATCGAACGGCAAGCGGGTGACGCGGGCGGGCGATCCGGTCCCCCGCGCCACCGGCCCGATCATCTGGGGCGAGCCGGGGACCAATTCCCAGCACAGCTTCTTCCAGCTGATGCACCAGGGCGCGGACGTGATCCCGACCGACTTCATCCTCGCGCGCAAGCCGCGGGGGGCGTCCGAGAAGATGCACGGGCTTCTGGCCGCCAATTGCCTCGCCCAGGCGCAGGCGCTGGCCTTCGGCAAGACGGCCCAAGAGGTCGAGGCCGAGATGACCGCCGCCGGGACGGACCCGGAGGAGATCGCGCGCCTCGTCCCCCACCGGACCTTCCCGGGCGACCGTCCCTCCACCACCATCCTGCACGACGCTCTGACCCCCTTCGCGCTCGGGCGGCTGGTGGCCCTCTATGAGCACAAGGTGTTCGTGCAGGGCGTGATCTGGGACGTGAATTCCTATGACCAATGGGGCGTGGAGCTGGGCAAGGCGCTGGCCAAGGCCCTGATCCCCGCCGCCCTCGGCGGCCCGGCGCCCGCGGGGGTGGATGCGTCCACCGCCGGGCTGCTGGCCGCGTTGAAAGGATGAGAGAGATGACCGAAGCCATGGGGCGCAAGACCCCCGAGGAAATCTGCGCGCTGGCGCCGCTGATCCCCGTGATCACGGTGGAGAAGATCGAGCAGGCCGCGCCGCTCGCGAAGGCGCTGTACGCGGGCGGCCTGCGGGCGCTGGAGGTGACGCTGCGCACGGATTGCGCGCTCGAGGCGATCAAGGCGATGCGCGCCGCGGTCCCGGAGGCCTCCGTGGGCGCGGGCACGCTGCGCGATGCGCGCGACGTGATGGCCTGCCTCGAGGCGGGCGTGGATTTCGGCGTCTCCCCCGGATCCCCGGCGGGGCTGATGGAGGCGGTGGCGGCGGCGAAGATGCCGTTCCTGCCGGGCTGCGCCTCGCCGACCGAGGCGATGACCCTGGCGGACAAGGGCTTCAAGGTGGTGAAGTTCTTCCCGGCCGAGGCCGCGGGGGGCGTGCCGATGCTCAAATCCATGGCCGCGCCGCTGCCGGACATCAAGGTCTGCCCGACGGGCGGGGTCAGCATCCAGAACGCGCCCGATTACCTCAAGCTGCCGAACGTGGCGGTGGTCGGCGGGTCCTGGATCTGCCCCATGGACGCGGTGCGCGGCGGCGACTGGGACAAGATCGAGCGGCTCTGCGCCTTCGCGGTCGAAGCGCTGGCGCCCTATCAGCAGGGCTGATTGCGCCCGGCCTTGGGCCGGTCGCCAAAAGAGTGGGGGGAGGAAGGGCCTTGGCCCTTCCTCCCCGTCGACGCAGTGCGTCGACCCCCCTCCATCCGCAAGCTGGTTGCGCTAGGGGGTGGGGCGGGCGAGGGCTTCGAGCAGGCGGTTTCGCGCCTCGGGCAGGCGGTCCTTGCCGATGGCGGGGGCGGCCCAGCGCTCCAGGAAGAACCCCGTCAGCCGAATCCCGTCCAGCGCCTCGCCGCCGCTCACCCCGCGCAGGAAGCCGGGCAGGGGCAGCAGCTTGTCGGCCCAGGGCTCGCCCGCTGCGCGGCTCACCGCCCGGCCGGATCTCGGGGACACCCAGACCAGCTCCTGCATCCCGCCCGTCACCGCGCAGGTGTTGAGGTCGAGCCCGTAGCCGAGCTCGGCCAGCAGCCCCAGTTCCCAGATCGCGTAGAGCTCGGGCCAGTCCGGATCGGTCCCCAGGTGGTCGAACAGCGCCGCAGTGGCCTCGTAGACCGGGGCCGAGGGTTCGCGTTCGGGCAGGAACAGGCGCAGCATGGCGGCGACGGCGCCGACCGCGGCGGGGGCGGCGCGGTCCGACAGGATGGCGTCGGCGCGGGACCGCACGGGTTCGGCCCGGAAACTCCCCAGCTGGTCGGCGGTGCGCGCGGTCCATTCCACCTCGATCTGCGCGCCCGGCTGCAGCAGCGGCGCCATGCGGCGCGATCCGCCCCCGCGGCACAGCCCCAGGTGGCGGCCATGGCGATGGGTCAGCACCTCGAGCACCGCCGCCCCCTCGCCGTGGCGGCGCGTGGTCAGAAGCACCCCTTCGTCCCGCCAGTGTTCCATGACGCGAAATTAGCGTCGAATTCTCGGTAAGGCGACGGGTTTGGCATTGCCGCCCGGTATGAATACCGTTTTGATCAACCGGTTCATTAACTCGGGGGTCATATCCATGGTCATTCGCACGCTCGCCGCCGCCGGGCTCCTCGCCCTTGCGGCCGCGCCCGCCTTCGCCCTGACGCAGACGCTGACGTTCGACAGCTTCGCGAGCGGCGACGTGGTGACGACCGAAGGCATCGCCGCCTTCTCCACCGAGACGGGCGCCAGCCTGCGTGCGCTCGCCATCGATTTCGGGACCAGCGCGCCCAACGTGCTCGGCGCCTATAACGCCGGCGGCGGGCTCGACGGCTTCCTGCCGCTCTATGTCGATTTCTCCGTCGGGGTCAGCAACCTGACCTTCAGCTCGGTCGGCGATGACGACGTGGGCGCCGTGGCCACGATCAACGTGTTCACCGACGGCGTGTTCAACGCGGCGGTGGCGCTGGTGGTCGACGGCGTCTACGAGAACTTCCAGTCGCATGACCTGAGCGCCTATTCCAACATCACCCGGCTGGAGATCGTCGACATCACCGATGGCGGGGGCCTGGGCTATGACGATTTCTCCTTCACCTATGGCGAGACGTCGGACGTCCCGCTGCCCGCGGGCGCCGCGCTGCTGCTGACCGGCCTCGCCGCGCTGGGCCTGAAGCGCCGGAGCTGATCCGCCGCGGCCGATGCGGCGTCGACGCGAAGATGACAGCCGCCCGCCGGGACGCCCCCGGCGGGCGGTTCGCGTTTGCGCCCCCTCCCCAAGCGGGCTTAGGCTTGCCGCGCCGCACACAAGCGCCCGGAGGCCCCCATGCATCGCGACTGGCTCGACAATCCCGTGACCGCCGAAGGTCCCGCCACGGCGCGGGGGATCTCCGATTTCGTCGAGGGCTTCGTGGCCTATGAAACCAAGGCCGTGAACGTGCTCGAGGCCGCGAAGCAGGACCCGGGCAACCTGCTCGCCAACGCTTACACGGGCGCGCTGCACCTGTTCCTGGAATCGCCCGAGGCCCCGGCGCTGGCCCGCCCCTGGCTCGACAAGGCCGCCGCCGCCCCCGGCACGGCGCGGGAGCAGGCGACCCTCGCCGCCATAACCGCCTGGGCCGATGGCGACATCCAACGCGCCATCCGCGTGGGGCAGGAGGCGCTGGCCAAGTGGCCCACCGACCTCGCCCTCGCGAAGTTCACGCAGTACCACCAGTTCAACGCCGGGGACTCGCCGGGGATGCTCGCCACCGCGCGGATGGTCGAGGACGCCAACCGCGACCGCGCCCATTTCCACGGGATGCTCGCCTTCGGGCTGGAGCAGTGCCACCTGCTGGACGAGGCCGAGGCCGCCGCCCTGCGCGCGGTCGAGATCCAGCGCAAGGAGCCCTGGGCGCATCATGCGCTCGCCCACGTCCACCTGACCCAAGGCCGCATCGCCGAGGGGCGGGCCTTCCTGTCCGACATGGCCGCGACGTGGGAGGACCTGAACTCCTTCATGCTGTCGCATAACTGGTGGCACATGGCGCTGTTCATGATCAGCCAGGGCGACATGGACGCGGCGATGGAGACGTATGACAAGCGGTGCTGGGGCCTCGACAAGACCTACAGCCAGGACCAGGTCGGCGCCGTCGCGCTGCTGGCGCGGCTGGAGATGGCGGGGGCGGATCCGGGGGGGCGGTGGGAGGAGCTGGCGGGCTGGCTCGCGGTGCGCGAGGGGGATTTCGTCAACGCGTTCCTGAGCCTGCAATACCTCTACGGCCTCGCCCGCGCGGGGCGCGAGGAAGCGGCGCGGATGCTGGCGGGGTTCGAGGCGAAGGCGCAGGAGGCGGGCCCGGAGCAGGAGGTCTGGGCCGAGGTGGCGCTGCCCTGCGCCCGCGGCCTCGTCGCCCATGCCGAAGCGCGCTGGGCGGCGGCGGCGAAGGATCTCGGCCTCGCCCTGCCGCGGATGTGGGAGACGGGCGGCAGCCACGCGCAGCGGGACCTGTTCGAGCAGCTCTGGATCGACGCGCTGGTGAAGGCCGGCAAGTGGCCCGCCGCGCAGCAGGCGCTGGAACGCCGCCGGGCTTATGAGCCGAACAGCGTGCCGGGGAACCGGGCCCTGTCGATGGTGTATGGCGCCCTCGGGCTGGAGAAAGAAGCGGCCGCCGCCGCTTTGCGCGCCAACGTCTGATCCTCGCCCCAGTTGCGGGGATGGAGGGGGAGCGGGGGGGGGGGGGGGGGGGGGGGGGGGTACCTCCCCCCCCCCCCCCCCCCCGCCCCCCCCCCCCACCCCCCCCCGCCCCCCCCCCCCCCCCCCCCCCCCCCCCCCCCCCCCCCCCCCCCCCCCCCCCCCCACCCCCCCCCCCCCCCCCC
>NZ_JBOCEF010000071.1:0-18224 GCF_050586345.1 Rhodovulum sp. DZ06 | reverse complement strand
CCCCGCAACCAAATAAAAACGCCGCCAAGCACCAGCTTGGCGGCGTTTTTGCGTTCCACGAGCCGCAAGTCACGCCCCACGCCGCAGGCCCCGGGCGAAACCCTCGCCACAGCCCCGAGATACCGCTCGAAAACACCCGCATCCACGAACAGGAACACCGCACCGCCCTCTTCCGCGTAGAACAGCTGCGGCGCAAGTCCCGACGCGCCCGCGGACGCCAGCGCCGCCCGGGCCGACGCGAAGATCAGGGCGTCGGGCACGCCGCCCGCCGACGGCGGCGGCGGCCCCTCCAGGACGCAGGCCGGCGCGGCGCCCCCCTCGGGCGGATCGCCCGGAAGGGGCGCGGCGTCGGGCGCGGGGCCCCCGGGATCCCCCGCCGCGATCGCGGCGGGGGCCAGGGCGAGCGCCGCGGCAGGGGGCAGGCGGGAAAGGCCGAGCGCCGTCTTGAACGCGGCGCGGCCCGGCAGGATGGTCATCGGACGTCTCCTTCATTCGCGTGGTTCATTCGCGTGGGGGAAGCGCCGGGCCGCGGCCCGGGCTCAGGCGGCGCCGCCGATGCGCTCGACCGCGTCGTCGGTCCACCACAGCGCGTTGGCGATCATCCGGAAGTTCACCAGCGCCGCCATGTAACCGTCGCCCTCGGGCACCTTCGCGCCCGCCGTCGCGTCGCGCACCACGGCGACCTCGAACCCCGTCTCCAGCAGCGCGCGCAGGTGGCTTTCCACGCACAGGTTCGCGGACATGCCCGCCAGGATCACCTTGTCGATCCCGATCTTGCGCAGCTGCAGCACCAGGTCGTTCTGCTCGGGCCCGTAGACCTTGTGGGGCGAGCAGACGATGGTTTCGCCGTCCTCGATGTACTTCCTGTACTGCGGCATCCAGTCGGCGCCCGAGCCTTCGAAGCCCTCGAGCGACAGCGGCCCGGCGCGGTCGAACATCCCGATGCCGTGCATCACCCGCTCCAGCGCGCCCTCGAATTGCCAGCGGTGGTCCTGCGGGTAGTAGTAATGGGGCGAGATCACCACCGGCATGGCCGCGGCCTTGGCGGCGATGAACAGGCGCTCGAGATTGTCGGTCACGCCCTGCTCGGTCACGCTTTCCCCGACCACGCCCCAGGCGACGCCGCTTTCGTCGAGGAAATCGACCTGCGGGTCGACGACGACGAGGGCGGTGCGGCCGGGCTCGATCTTCATGTCGACGCCGGGCAGGGCCGGCTCGGACGGGTCGGCGTAGAGGGCGCGGGCCTCGGGCGTCGCGGCGCCGGCCTGGGCGGCGGCGAGCGCGGCGGTCCCGGCGGCGGCGGCGCCCGCCGCGCCGGCCATCAGGCGGCGGCGGCCCATGTCCGCGGGCGCGTCGTGGGCATGGCAGCCGCAAAGGCTGTGGCGGGGGGTGTGACGGTCGGTCATGTCTCGGTCTCCCTTTCCGGGGTCAATCGCTGTCGGGCGGGGACGCGCGGGGCCGGTCGGCGGCGTGCCGGACCGGGCCGGGCGACCCGTTTCGATGAAGCGAAGATGGCGGAAAGGCCGCCGCGGGTATTGGCGGCGCCTGCCAAGGTCTTGGCAGACTCCGCCATCCGGGCGGCGCGCGCACGCCGGAGAGGGAGGCGTCAGGCGCCCTGGGACTGCTGGCGGTACTGCGCGGGCGTGGCGCCGACCCAGCGCTTGAAGGCGCGGCTGAAGGCGCTCTGCTCCGAGAACCCGGCGAGGAAGGCGATCTCGGCGATCGAGCTGGCGCTGTCGCGCAGAAGCTCCTGCGCCAGCGCCGATTGCGCCTCGGTCAGCACGTCGCGGAAGGTCAGCCCCTCCTGCGCCAGGCGGCGGTAGAGGGTGCGCTCGCTCATCCCCATGTCGCGGGCGATCTCGGCCGCCTGCGGCGCGCCGTTGCTGAGCGCGGGGGTCAGGCGGCGCAGCAGCGCGGCCCGCAGCGAGGGGTCGTCGCGCAGCGAGCCGATCTCGGTCTCGAGATGGGCGGTGAGGAAATCGGACACCGCCGCGTCCCCCAGCCGGTTCGGCAGCCCCAGCATCGCGGCGGGCAGGGCGATGGCGTCCCGCGCGGCCCCGAAATGGACCGGGCAGCCGAAATGCGCCGCATAGCGGTCCGGGTCGCCGCGGCAGGCATGGCGGAACGAGACGTGGTCGAGCGCCAGCGCGCCGTCCACGAACTGGTGCATGTTGCGCGCCATCGCGGCCATCGCGCCCTCGTTGCGGAACTCCAGCGCCGGGTGCGGGGCGGTGAGGGGCTGGATCTCGAGGATGGCGGGATCGCCGGAGGCGTCGAGGCGGTAGACCGCGGTGTCGGTGACCACGCGCCAGTAGCGCGCGACGCGTTCGAGCGAGGCGCCCAGGGTCGGCGCGGTCTTCACGGCGAGGCCGAGCACGCCGATATGGTCGGTGCGGATCACCCCGGCATAGGCGTCGAGCAGCGCGACCTCGTCGCCATGTCGGATGCGGATCCAGTCGAGCAGCTCGAAGTAATCGGTGTCGCGCAGGCCGCTGTCCACCGGGCCGGGCAGGCGGCGCAGGACCTCGCCGCCCGAGACCAGCGTCCCGTCGTCCTTCAGCGTCATCCCGGCCGCCTCGGCCATCGCGCGCGCGAATGCTGCTGTCACCGTCGGCATACGCAAAAGTATGCCGAACGCGCGCGCCGGGCCAGCCTTTCGGCGCCGGCGGGCGGGGCGGGGCCGGGCGGCGCCCCGTCCGCCACGAAAAAGGCCCCCCGCATCGCCGCGGGGGGCCTTGTTTTGCGCGCCTGCGCGCCGCCGGGGCGGCGGTGCGGGTCTCAGGCCGCCTTCACCGGGACCTTCAGCTCGCCGCGCAGCGCGGCGTCGATCGCCTGCTGGCCGAACTGCAGCCCGCATTCGAACGTGCCGAACAGGAAATTCTCGTTCGCGCCGGTGGCGAAGTTCTTCTGGATGTCCTCGCCGATCACGAAGTCCTCCTCGAACACCGTGCGGATCAGGCTGTAGTTCTTGGCCCAGTAGCGCTCGGCCTTCTCGGTGGCCGGGGCCTCGGGGATCATCAGCATGCAGTTGAAGATGCAGGTCCCCGGGCCGGTCGGGATGATGGTGTGGATGTAGACGTGATCCGTCATCACCTGGAAGAAGTTGGCCGGGAACAGGTAGTTCTGGGTCATGAAATAGGGGCGGTAGGTCCAGTCCGCCGGGTCGGCGTCCCGCAGCTCTTGCACCTTGGGCAGCGGCACCGCGTGGCGCACATGCGGCCCGAAATCGAGATGCACCGACTGGTTGTCGAGATAGCCCGCGCAGGCGGTGTCCCGGTGCGCGTGGCAGAAATGGTAGGATTCCTGGAACCCCTCCAGCGCCAGGCGCCAGCTCATGTTCCGGTCCAGCGTCCACTTCTTGTAGATCACGTGGGTGTCGAGCCCGAGGCTGTCGAGCTGGGTCTGCATCGGCGCGAACCAGGCGTCGAAATCGACCGCCTGCTCCTGCGGCGAGGGGACGACCCAGATCATGCCGAACCGCTCCTCGGCCGGAAGCTCCACCAGCCCGTGCTTCGACTTGTCCACGCCCGCGAAGCCTTCCTGCTGGGGAATGCCGCGCAGCTTGCCGTTCAGGTCGTAGGTCCAGGAGTGATAGGGGCAGGAGAAGGTCCGCGCCTTGCCGCAGGGCTTGCTTTCCACCCGCGCGCCGCGGTGGCGGCAGACGTTGTAGAAGGCGCGCACCTGGCCGTCATGGTTGCGGGTCACCAGGATCGGCGGGCCGAGATGGTCGACGGTGACGAAATCGCCCGGCTCGGGCAGTTCCGAGCAGTGGGCGACGACGATGGGGAAATTGCGGAACAGGGTCTGCACTTCCGCGTCGAGCTGCGCCGGGTCGGTGTACTTGCTCACCGGGTTGGACATCACCTCGGGGAGCATGTGGGTCGTGCCCTTCTCGGCATGCTCGAGGATCTCGGTGATGATCCCGCGCTCTTCCTCGGTGATGATCTCACGCTCTTCGGTCATCGTCGTCATGTCGGTCCGTCCCCCCGGGCGCGGCGTGCGCTCTGATTCAAATTCGCGCGCGGACTATAGGGTCGCCGGGGGGATCGCTCAATCGAACAAGGCTTTATTTCGACATGCAGAACGGCGGTTTCATGCCGCGGGAGGGGCGGGCAGGGCCCGTCCGCCGCGCGCTTGCCATCGCCCCTGCTGCGGCGCAACACTGGCGGGGAAAAGCAGGAGGCCCCCAATGCGCTACGCCCATGCCGCGGGCGGCGAGACCCACCGCTTCGCCACCCTCGCCGCCGTGCTCGCCGCCGCGTCCCCGGCCCGCTCGGGCGACCAGCTCGCCGGGATCGCGGCGGGGTCCGAGGCGCAGCGGGTGGCGGCGAAATACGTGCTCGCCGACCTGCCGCTGACCGCCTTCCTGTCCGAGGCCGTGGTCCCTTACGAGGTGGACGAGGTCACGCGGCTGATCCTCGACCGCCATGACGAAGCCGCCTTCGCGCCCTTCCGGTCGATGACGCTGGGGGATCTGCGCGACTGGCTGCTGTCGCCCGCCGCGGACCCCGCCGCGCTCGCCGCCGCCGCGCCGGGGCTGACGCCCGAGATGGTGGCGGGCGTCTCGAAGCTGATGCGCAACCAGGACCTGATCGCGGTGGCGGCGAAGGTGCGGGTGGTCACGGGGTTCCGGTCCACCATCGGCCTGCCGGGGCGGCTGTCGACGCGGCTTCAGCCCAACCACCCGTCCGACGATCCGCGCGGCATCGCGGCGGCGGTGCTCGACGGGCTTCTGATGGGCGCGGGCGACGCGGTGATCGGCATCAACCCCGCCTCGGACAGCATCCGCGGCTGCACGGAGCTTCTCAAGGCGCTCGACGCGATGCGCAGCGAATTCGACATCCCCACCCAGTCCTGCGTCCTCACCCACGTGACCTCGTCCATCGAGATCATCGAGGCGGGCGGCCCCGTGGACCTCGTCTTCCAGTCCATCGCCGGGACCGAGGCGGCCAATGACGGGTTCGGCGTCTCGCTGGCCGTGCTGGACGAGGCGCAGGCCGCGGCGCGGTCCCTGCGCCGGGGCACGGTGGGCAATAACGTGATGTATTTCGAGACGGGGCAGGGCGCGCCGCTGTCGGCCGGCGCCCATCACGGCGTCGACCAGCAGACGCTCGAGGCCCGCGCCTATGCCGTCGCCCGCGCCTTCGACCCGCTGCTGGTGAACACCGTCGTCGGCTTCATCGGCCCCGAATACCTCTATGACGGCAAGCAGATCATCCGCGCGGGGCTCGAGGATCATTTCTGCGGCAAGCTCCTCGGCCTGCCGATGGGGGTGGACGTCTGCTACACCAACCATGTCGAGGCCGACCAGGACGACATGGACACGCTGATGTGCCTGCTCGGGGCCGCGGGGGTGAATTTCGTCATCTGCGTGCCGGGATCGGACGACGTGATGCTGTCCTACCAGTCCTTGTCCTTCGAGGACGCCGCCTGGATGCAGGACCGCTTCAACACCCGCCCGGCGCCGGAATTCGAGGCGTGGCTCGAGCGGATGGGCCTCGCGGGCCGCGGCGACGCCGAGGCCGCTCTGCCGGACCTCGTGGCCCGCATGGGGATCGCGGCGCAATGAGCGGCGCGGATGATCTCGGGGGCAAGCCCCCCGCCCGCCTCTCGCCCCACGCGGACCTCGCGCGTCTGCGCGCGCTGACCCCGGCGCGGCTGCGGCTGGACCCTGCGGGAGGGGCCGCGCCGCTTTCCTCCGTGCTCGGATTTGCGCGCGATCACGCGCTGGCGCGCGACGCCATTCACTTGCCGGTGGACTGGGAGGCGCTCGCCGCCGCCCTCCCCGGCGCCATCCGGGTCCAGAGCCAGGCCGAGACGCGGGATGTCTACCTGCGCCGCCCCGACCTCGGCCGCCGCCTGGCGCCCGACAGCCGCGCGCGGCTCGAGGCCGAGGCGGGCGCGTTCGACATCGCCGTCATGCTCGGCGACGGGCTGTCGGCCAACGCCGCCCAGCGCGGCGCGCCGCTGGTCGAGGCGGTGCGCGCCGCCCTCCCGGGCCTCTCCTTCGCCCCCACCGTGCTGGCCGAACAGGCCCGCGTGGGGCTTGGCGACGATGTCGGCCAGGCGCTCGGCGCCGGGCTGGTCCTCGTGCTGATCGGCGAGCGTCCGGGCCTGTCGGTGGCCGACAGCCTCGGGGCCTACCTGACGCTGAACCCCGCCCCGGGGGCGGCGGACAGCGCGCGCAACTGCGTCTCCAACATCCACGACAACGGGGGCCTCTCCATCGAGGCCGCCGCCGCCCGCATCGCCTGGCTGGTCCGCCGCGCGCGGCAGATCGGGGCGACGGGCGTCGCGCTGAAAGACATGTCCGACGCCGGGCCCGAAGCGCTGGAATGACGCTTGGCGCGCGGGGCGCCCCGGGCCTAGGCTCGGGGCCGACACCCCAACCCGGAGCGCCCCTTGCCCAAAGTTCTTCCCAACCCGTATCGCGGCCCCGGCCTGCCGCTCTCGGCCCCGCGGCCGGTCGCGGACCCCGCGGCGGTCGCGGGGCTGCTCTCGCACTGCCCGCGGCACAAGCCGACCAGGCTGCGCAACGTGCCGCCGCTGGCCAGGGCGGCGGGGGTGGCCGAGCTCTGGATCAAGGATGAGAGCGACCGCATGGGCCTCGGCAGCTTCAAGGCGCTGGGGGCGGCCCACGTGATCGCCCGCGACGCCGCCGAGGCCGCCGGGGGACCCGCGGACGCGGGCAAGGCGAAGCTGGACAAGACCTATGTCGCCGCCAGCGCCGGGAACCATGGCCTCTCGGTCGCCGCCGGGGCCGCCGTGTTCGGCGCCAAGGCCGTCATCTATCTCTCGGGCGCCGTGCCCGAGGCCTTCGCCGACCGCCTGCGCGCCAAGGGGGCCGAGGTGGTCCGCGCGGGCGCAACCTATGAAGCCTCGATGGAGGCCGCGGCCAAGGCGGCCGAGGAGAACGGCTGGACGCTGCTCTCCGACAGCTCCTGGGACGGGTATCTCGACGCGCCCATCGGGGTGATGGAGGGTTACCTGCAACTGGCGAAGGAGGCCGTCGCGCAGGTCCCGTCCACCCCCACGCATATCCTCTTGCAGGCCGGGGTCGGGGGGCTGGCGGCCGCCATCGCCGCCCATGCCCGCGCCGCCTGGGGGGACGCCCCGCAGATCATCGTCGTCGAACCCGAGGCCGCCCCCGCGTTGCAGGAGAGCATCCGCCAGGGGAAGCTCGTCGATACGGAAGGTCCTGTCTCGGCCATGGGGCGGCTCGACTGCAAGACCCCCTCGCTGGTCGCGCTGCGCGGGCTGTCGATGGATGCCGACGCCTTCGCGACCATCTCCGAGGCGGAGGCGCAGGCGGGCGTGGACCTGTTCGCGAAGCTGGGGCTCGAGGTCACGCCCTCGGGCGTCGCGGGGCTGGCCGCGCTCTTCGCCGGGCTGCCGGGGGTGGGGGCGGACGCCCGCGTGCTGGCGATCCTGTCGGAAGGCCCGGAAGGTGGCTGAGCGCAGCCTCGTCTTCCCCGCCGCGGAGTACCGCCGCCGCTGCGAAGCGTTGCAGGCGGGGATGGCGGCGGCGGGGATGGACGCGCTGCTGCTGACCGCGCCGGCGGACGTGTTCTACGCGACCGGCTTCCTGACGCGGTTCTGGGAAAGCCCGGCGCGGCCGTGGTTCATCGCCGTCCCCGCCGCGGGAGACCCGGTGGCCGTGATCCCCGAGATCGGCCGGGACCTGATGTCCCGCTGCTGGGTGCAGGACATCCGCTGCTGGCCCGCCCCCGATCCGCGCGACGACGGCGTCGGCCTGCTGGCCGAAACGCTCGGCGACATGGTTCCCGCGGGCGGCCGGATCGGCACGCCGATGGGCCTCGAGACCCATCTGCGGATGCCGCTGGGCGATTACGCGGCGGTGGCCGAGCGGCTGGCCCCGCGCGCCTTCGTGGACGCCACCGCCGTGGTTCAACGGGTGCGAGAGGTCAAATCCGAGGCCGAGGTGGAGAAGATCCGCGCCGCCTGCGCCCTCGCCGGCCGCGCCTTCGACCGCGTGCCCGGGATCGTCGCGCGCGACCCGCGCCTGTCCTCGGTCTTCCGCGGCTTCCAGGCCGCGCTGCTGGAGGAGGGCGCCGACTGGGTCAGCTACACCGCCGGGGGCGCCGGGCAGGGCGGCTATGGCGACGTGATCTCCCCCGCCATGGACACGCCGCTGGAGGCGGGGGACATCCTGATGCTCGACACCGGCGCGGTGCGGGACGGGTATTTCTGCGATTACGACCGGAACTTCGCCATCGGCCCGCCCGCGGATCCCGTGCGCCGCGCCCATGACGCGCTGTTCGCCGCCACGGACGACGCGCTGGCGCAGCTGCGCCCCGGGATGATCGCCGCCGATGCGCACCGGATCCTGTCGCGCGGGCTGTCGCAGCGCGGCGCGGCGCCGCTGGGCGGGCGGCTCGGGCACGGGCTGGGGGTGACGCTGACCGAGTGGCCCTCCTTCACGCCGCTGGACATGACCGAGCTGCGCGAGGGGATGGTGCTGACGCTGGAGCCGGGGGCCGAGGTCTCGCCCGGCAAGATCCTGGTGCATGAAGAGAACATCGTGCTGCGCGCCTCCGGCCCCGAATTGCTGTCGCCCCGCGCGCCCGCGGACCTCCCGGTGATCCGATGACCCGCTTTCCCTATTCCCTCGACGCCGCCCCGGTCCCGCGGGCCTTCGGCCTCGTGGTCCTGCAGGTGGACGAGACGATCGAGCCCGATTTCCGCCGCCTGATGCCCGCGGGGGCCGCGCTCTACGTCTCCCGCGTGCCCTCGGGGGCGGAACTGATGCCAGAGACCATCGCGGGGATGGAGGCGGACCTGCCCCGCGCCGCCGCCCTGCTGCCCCAGGCGCCGGACTATGACGCGGTGGGCTATGCCTGCACCTCCGGCACGGCGCAGCTGGGGGCCGGGACGGTCGAGGCGCTGGTTCGCGGCGCCTGCCGCACGGCGCGGGTGTGCAACCCGCTGACCGCGGCGGTGGCGGCCTGCGGCGCGCTCGGCGCCGCGCGGGTGGGCGTGGTGTCGCCCTATATCCCCGCCGTCGCCGCGCCGCTGCTGCGCGCCTTCGCCGGGGCGGGGATCGAAACCCCGCAGGTCGCCAGCTTCGGCGAGGAGGTGGAGGCCAACGTCGCCCGCATCGACGCCGCCAGCGTGGCCGCCGCGGCGCGATCTGTCGCGCAAGGCGCCGAGGCCGTGTTCCTCTCCTGCACCAACCTGCGCACGCTGGATCTTGTCGGCCCGCTGGAGGCCGAGCTCGGCGTGCCGGTCTTCGGCAGCAACCTCGCGCTCGCCTGGGCGATGGCGGGGCGGGACTGCGCCTTCGACTGCGCCCTGACCCGGGCGGAGGCCTAGACCGAGAGGTCCGCCGCCGCCCCGGCGATCAGCGCCTGCACGCGCTTCGCCTCCCCCACCTCCCGCGCGAGCAGAAGCGCGAGCTTGGCCAGCAGCAGCTCCCGCTTCTCCGGCGGGACCGCATCGAGGGTCTCGGCAAGGGTCTCGTAGACCGTCTCAAGCGCGTCAGGGGTCATGCGATCTCTCCGCCAAGGGCGCGGGAAAGGGCCGCGCGGATGTCCTCTAGCGTGGGCGCGTCCCAGCGCGCCGCCACGTGCCCGTCCGGGCGCACCAGCACCGCGCCACCGGGCGGCAGGCCGAGCCGCTCGGCCGGGTCCGGGTCCAGCGCCACCTGCGCCAGCCCCGCGGGCGACGCCATTTGCTGCTGGGCCCCCCGATGCACCAGCGTGAAGCCGGGGCCGAGCCGGTCCGACAGGAACCCGTCCCCGACGCGCACATCCGCCAGCACCTCTCCGCCCGCGCCGGTGGTCAGCGGGCTTTCGGCATAGGTGTAGGGCGTCATCTGCCGCGGATTGGCCAGCGCCCCGGCGAAGGGATGGCGCAGCGCCAGGCTCAGCGCCGCGTCGCGCATCAGCGTCCAGCCGGGGGTCGGCGGCGTCATGAACCGCGCCGATTTCGTCGCGTTGGCGAAGACGTCCAGCGTCGCGCCCCGCCGTTCGGGCGTATAGCTGTCCACCAGCGCCTCGGGCGCCTCCCCGCGCAGCACCCGGGCCAGCTTCCAGGCGATGTTCTCGGCATCCGCGAGGCCGTTGTTCAGCCCGCGCACCCCGAAGATCGGCACGATATGGGCGCTGTCGCCGATGAACACCACGCGCCCGTCGCGGTAGTCGTCGAGCGCGAGCGTGTTGGCGGAATAGACGCTCCACCACTCCAGCTCCCAAGCGCCCTCGTGCCCGATCTCCTCCAGCACCGCGGCGACCGAGGCGCGCACGTTCTCTTCGCGCAGCGCTTCCGCCTCGTCCTCGCCGTCCCGCAGCTGGTAGTCGATGCGCCAGATGTCGTCGGGCTGCTTGTGGACCAGGATGGTCCCCCCGCGGCGGCAGTCGGGGTCGAACAGGGCGCGGCGGATGGTGGGGTAGTCGTGCTTCATCTGCACGTCGGCGATGACGTAGCGGCCCTCGTAATTCTCGCCCTTCAGGCGCAGCCCGCGCAGCTTGCGGATGGGGGAGCGGGCGCCGTCGGCGGCGAGGCACCAGGCGGCGGGCAGCGTATACTCCCCGTGCGGGTCGCGGATGGTGAGGCGCACGCCGTCCTCCGCGTCCTCGATCGCCACCGCCGCGCTCTGCCAGCGGGCGTCGATCAGCGGCTCCCGCGCGATGGCGTCCCAGAGATAGGCTTCGATGTATTGCTGCTCGATATTGTACATCGGGCGGAATTTCTCATCCGCGCTGTCGGGCATGTCGAATTCGAGGATCTGGCGCCCGCGATAGAAGGTCCGCCCCGTGGTCCAGGGCAGGGATTTCTCCAGGAACGGGGCGACGGCGCCGATGCGCTCAAAGATGCGGAAGCTCTGGCGCGCGACGCAGATGGCGCGGCTGCCGTCGTTGAACGTGTCCTTGGCGTCGATCAGAACGCACCGCGTTCCCTCGCGCGCCAGCGACAGGGCGGCGGTCATCCCGACGGGACCGGCGCCGACGATGACCACCGGCGTGGGCTCGCCCAGGCGCGCGCGGTCGTTCGGCGCCGCAAAGCTCGGATAGGTGAAATAGAGCGACTCGGTCGCGCCGCGGCCCGCTGGTCTCATGTCTCGGTCCTCCCTTGCCGCGCAGGGATAGAGGCGCCGCCTCCGCGCGTCTGTCCCATTTGCGGGGGGACATGGTATCAGGCGGCATGACCCGCCTCGCCGCCCATATCGACGCCTGCCTCGCCGCGCTTGGGACGGACGGGTTCGCCCCCGCCTTCTGCGACTACGCCGAGGGGCTGGGCGTCGACCAGGTGATGATCTTCAGCATCGGCGCGGACCGGGCCGGGTGCCTGCTGTCGCGCCATTTCAGCCATGGCGCGCTGGGCGGCAGGCTGGCCGAGGCGTATCTGTCGGGCTGGTGGCGGCAGGACCCGCTGCTGCCGGAGTTGATGGCCACGCCCGAGGGCGCGGTGCAGCTGCGCCGCTTCGACGCCGCCGCGGCGGCGGTGGAGGCGGAGTACCGGCGGATCTTCTTCGATGCGCCCGGCCTCTCGGGCAAGACCACGCTGCTGGCGGCGGGCGCCAGAGACACGGGGGGCCTGCGCCTCTTCGTCAACCTCTACCGCGCCGAGGGCCCGGCGCCTGGGGACGCCGAGGCGCTCCTCGCAGGCCGCCTCGCGCTCCTCCATTTCCAGCAGGCGCAGGCGGGCGGCCCCCCGGCCCCGCTGGCGGTGCTGAGCGCGCGGGAGCGGGACGTCTGCCTCGGCATCCTCGCCGGGCGCAAGGCCGAGGCGATCGCGGGGGATCTCGGCGTCGCGGCATCGACCGTCGTCACCTATCGCAAGCGGGCCTATGAGAAGCTGGGGGTCACCTCCCGCGCCGGGCTGTTCGCCATCTGCCAGGCTTAGCCCCGTCCCCTCACCGCTGCGCCTCGCGCCAGTTCGGGTGGATCCACGGCGCGGCGTTGTCCCGCGGCAGGGGCGTGCGCCCCAGCACGTGATCGGCCATCTTGTCCCCCACCAGGATCGAGGGCGCGTTCAGGTTGCCATTGGTGATCTGCGGGAAGACCGAGCTGTCGGCGACGCGCAGCCCCTCGACCCCGATCACCCGGCCCTCCGGGTCCACCACCGCCATCGGGTCGTCCGCGCGGCCCATCCGGCAGGTGCCGCAGGGGTGATAGGCGCTCTCGGCATGCGCGCGGATGAAGGCGTCGAGCGCCGCGTCCGACTGCACCGCGTCGCCGGGCTGGATCTCGTGCCCGCGATAGGGGGCGAAGGCCTCCTGCGCGAAGACCTCGCGCACCAGGCGGATGCCGGCGCGGAACTCGGTCCAGTCGTCGGGATGGGTCATGTAGTTGAAGCGGATCACCGGCGCGTCCGCCGGGTCGGCGCTGCGCAGGGTGACCGACCCGCGGGATTTCGAGCGCATCGGCCCGACATGGGCCTGGAACCCGTGCCCCTCGGCCGCCGCCTGCCCGTCATAGCGCACGGCGATGGGCAGGAAGTGGATCTGCAGGTCCGGGTACTCGATCCCCGCGCGGGACCGGATGAAGGCGCAGCTTTCGAACTGGTTCGACGCGCCGGGGCCGGTGCGGGTGAACAGCCACTGCGCCCCCACCAGCCCCTTGCCGAACAGGTTCCAGTACTTGAACAGCGACACCGGCTGCGTCGCCGCCTGCTGGATGTAAAGCTCGAGGTGGTCCTGCAGGTTGGCGCCGACGCCGGGGCGGTCGGCGACGACCTCGATCCCGTGCTCGGCCAGGTGCGCCGCCGGGCCGATCCCGGACAGCATCAGCAGCTTGGGCGAGTTGATCGAGGAGGCGGCGAGGATCACCTCCTCCAGCGCCATGATCACCTCGATCCGGCCGCGGCGCTCGACCTCCACCCCCACCGCGCGGCCCTCGCGCATCACGATGCGCCGGGCGAGGCCGCGGACGATCTCCACGTTGCCGGTGGCGAGGGCGGGCTTGAGGTAGGCCTTGTAGGCCGACCAGCGCTCGCCCTTGTGGATGGTGGCTTCGAAGGGGCCGAAACCCTCCTGCTTCTCGCCGTTATAGTCGGGCGTGACGTCATAGCCCGCCTGCGCCCCCGCCTCGACGAAGGCCCTCACCAGCGGGTTGTCGCGCTTGCCGCGGCTCACGTGCAGCGGGCCGCCCTTGCCGCGCCAGTCCGCATCGCCCCCGTGGCCGCCGCTGTCCCAGCTCTCGATCCGCTTGTAATAGGGGGCGACGTCGGCATAGCCCCAGCCGGTGGCGCCCATCTCCTCCCACGTATCGAAATCCTTCGCGTGGCCGCGCACATAGACCATGCCGTTGATCGAGGAGGACCCCCCGAGCACCTTGCCGCGCGGGGTCGCCATGCGGCGCCCGTTCAGCTCGGCCTCGGGTTCGGACCGGAAGCCCCAGTCATAGCGCTTCATGTTCATCGGGTAGGACAGCGCGCCGGGCATCTGGATCAGCGGCCCGGCATCGGTGCCGCCATGCTCGATGACGATGACCTTGCGCCCCGCCTCGGCCAGCCGCCCGGCCATGGCGCAGCCGCCCGAGCCGGCGCCGATGATGACATACTCCGCCTGCATCAGAAGGGCGCCTCCGTGTCGGCCATGCCCACGTAGACGGACTTGACCTGTGAGTAATGTTCGATGGCCGCCTTCGAGTTCTCCCGCCCCAGCCCCGAGGCTTTCACGCCGCCGAAGGGCGCCTCGACGGGGGTGAGGTTGTAGGCGTTGATGTAGCAGGTCCCGGCCTGGAACCCGGCCGCCATGCGGTGCGCGCGGCGCAAATCGTTGGTGAAGACGCCCGCCGCCAGCCCGAATTCGGTGGCGTTGGCGCGGGACAGGGCCTCCGCCTCCGTCTCGAATTTCAGCACCGAGGCGACGGGGCCGAAGATCTCCTCGCGCGCGATGGTCATGTCGTCGGTGACGCCGGTGAAGAGGGCGGGGCGGAGGAAGAACCCGGGGCCGTCCAGCGCCTCGCCGCCCTTCACCAGCGTGGCGCCCTCGGCCACGCCCTTCTCGACATAGCCGCGCACGATCTGCCGCTGGCGGTCCGAGACCATGGGGCCGATGGTGGTCGCCTCCTCCATCGGGTCGCCGATCACGGCGCCGTCCATGCGCTCGGCCAGCCGGGCGACGAAGGCGTCATGGATGCCGGACTGGACGAACAGCCGCGTGCCGTTCGAGCAGATCTGCCCGGTGGAATAGAAATTGCCGTTGATCGCCGCCGAGACCGCGTTCTCAAGGTCCGCGTCGTCGAAGATCACGATGGGCGACTTGCCGCCAAGCTCCATCGTCGCGTGTTTCATGTGCGCGGCGGCGGCGGCATAGACGCGGCGCCCGGTGGGCACGGAGCCGGTCAGCGAGACCTTGGCGACGCGCGGATCGCTCACCAGCGCGGCGCCGACCTCTCCGGCCCCCTGCACCACGTTGAACACGCCGTCCGGCAGGCCCGCCTCGCGGAACGCCTCGGCCAGCTTCAGCGCCGTCAGCGGCGTCAGCTCCGAGGGTTTGAAGACCATGGCGTTGCCGCACGCCAGCGCCGGGGCCGCCTTCCAGGCCGCGATCTGGATCGGGTAGTTCCAGGCGCCGATGCCGACCACCACGCCCAGCGCCTCGCGCCGCGTGTAGACGAAATCGCCGCCGCCGACCTCCATCTGCTCGCCTGTCAGGGTCCCGGCGAGGCCGCCGAAATATTCCAGCGCATCGGCGGCCGAGGCCGCGTCGGCCACCAGCGTCTCCGACAAGGGCTTGCCGGTGTCGAGCGTCTCCAGCTCCGACAGCGCGCGGTTGTCGCGGCGCAGGATCTCGGCGGTGCGGCGCAGGATGCGGCCGCGCTCGGTCCCCGTCAGCGCCGCCCATGCGGGCTGCGCCGCGGCGGCGGCGGACAGCGCCGCGTCGACGGCGGCGGGGGTCGCAAGGTGCAGGCGCGCGATCTGCGCCCCCGTCGCCGGGTAGATCACCGGCAGGGGCGCGCCCGAGGCGTCCTCGTACGGGGCGCCGTCGATGAAATGCGAAGCGGTCGGCTGGGCGGGCGGCAGGGCGGTCGTCATGCGAAGGGTCAGTCCTGGGGGCCGGCGAGAGGAGAGGTGGGCGAAGGGTCGAGCGGCGCGGGCCCCTCGGCGGCGGCGAGGGCGAGTTCCGCCTCCAGCGCGCGCAGCACGTGGGACGCGCCCTCGGCCCCGTGATTGGTGTCGGGATCGAGCGCGTAGCGCAGGTACAGCCCGTCGATCAGCCCGCCGATGCGCCGCGCCACGTCGGGCGCGCGGGCGCCGCAGAGCGGGCGCAGCGCGTGCACCAGGTTCGACTGCAGCCGCCGCTGGTAGACCTGCAGCAGCCGCTTGGCCGGGTCCGAGCGCAGCGCGAGCGCGTAGAAATTGATCCAGGCGCCGATCGCGTGCCGCTCGAAGCTGCCTTCGCCGAAGCTGGCGCGGATGATCGCCTCGACCCGCGCGCGCGGCCCCACCGCCGCCTTCACGGCACGGTTCACTTCCGACGCGTAAATCGACAGGATGTGGCGGATGGCGGCGAGCAGCAGCCCGTCCTTGTCATGGAAATAGTGGAAGGCGAGTCCCGGCGACACGCCCGCCGCTTTCGCAATCTGGCCCACGGACACGTTCAGCGTGCCCGAGGCCCCGACCTCTTGGATCGCCGCCTGGACAAGCTCATGCTTCCGTTCCGCTTCCGTCTTCCGTGCCACGCGCCTTGCCGCCCCATGTGTTGCAATCCCGCTCTGCCACGGTATTAATTGACTCGTCAATCAATAACTCGCCGCGGCCCGGGCCGACGGCGCGTCCCGCCAACAGGAGAGTCCCCCATGAAGAAGACCATCCTCGCCGCTTCCGTCCTCGCGCTCACCGCCGGCGCCGCCTTCGCGGATTGCTCGGAGGTCACGTTCTCGGATGTCGGCTGGACCGACATCACCGCCACCACCGCCGCCACCTCGGTGGTGCTCGAAGCGCTGGGCTATTCCCCCGAAACCCGCGTCCTCTCGGTGCCGGTGACCTACATTTCGCTCGAGAAGGGCGACGTGGACGTGTTCCTCGGCAACTGGATGCCGACCATGGAAGGCGACATCGCCCCGTACCGCGAGAAGGGGACGGTGGAGACCGTGCGCGCCAATCTCGAGGGCGCCAAATACACCCTCGCCACCAACGCCGCGGGCGCCGCGCTGGGCATCAAGTCCTTCGCCGACATCGCCGCCCAGGCCGACGCGCTGGACGAGACGATCTACGGCATCGAGCCGGGCAATGACGGCAACCGCCTGATCATGGACATGATCGCCGCCGACGCCTTCGGGCTGAAGGGCTTCGATATCCGCGAGTCCTCGGAGCAGGGGATGCTGGCGCAGGTCGACCGCCTGTCGGGCCGCGACAAGCCGATCATCTTCCTGGCGTGGGAGCCGCATCCCATGAACGCCAATTTCGACCTCACGTACCTGACCGGCGGCGACGACTGGTTCGGCCCGAACCTCGGCGGCGCCACCGTCTACACCAACACCCGCGCCGGCTACTCGGCCGAGTGCCCGAATGTCGGCAAGCTGCTCTCGAACCTCGAATTCTCGCTGGCGATGGAGAACGAGATCATGGGCGCGATCCTCAACGACAAGCAGGACCCGGAAGCGGCGGCGACCGCCTGGCTGAAGGCCAACATGGGCGTGCTGGACGGCTGGCTTGCGGGCGTGACCACGCTTGACGGCAAGGACGGCCTCGCCGCGGTGAAAGCCGCGCTGAACTGATCGGCCGATCCGCGGGCCCCGGCGACGCCGCCGGGGCCCGCGACGCTTTCTCCCCTCCCCCAAGATTGCAGGCTAAGGAGCGGCCCAGGTGGACTGGCTCACGGACAACAAGATCCCCGTCGGGGACTGGTCGGCGGACATCTTCGACTGGATCCGCGTCAATGCGGGCGGGCTGCTCGACGCGCTGTCGATGGCGATGGAGACGCTGGTCGACGCCATCCTGTGGGTGCTGCAGACGCCGCATCCGCTGATCGTCGTCGCCCTGTTCACCGCCGCCGCGTACGGCCTGCGCCGGTCCTGGAAGATCGCCGCCTTCGTGTTCTTCGGCTTCCTCTTCATCCTCAACCAGGGGTACTGGGAGGAGACGACGGAATCCCTGACCCTGGTCCTCTCGGCCTGCGTGATGTGCATGGCCATCGGCGTGCCCATCGGCATCGCCGCGGCGCACCGGCCCCGGCTCTACGCCGCCATGCGCCCGGTGCTGGACCTGATGCAGACGCTGCCGACCTTCGTCTACCTGATCCCGGCCATCGTGTTCTTCGGCATCGGCATGGTGCCGGGCCTGATCGCCACGGTGATCTTCGTGCTGCCCGCGCCGATCCGCCTGACGCAGCTCGGCGTCGCCTCGACCCCGGCGAGCCTTGTCGAGGCCGTCACCGCCTTCGGGGGCACCAAGCGCGACGTGCTGATCAAGGCGGAACTCCCCTGGGCGCTGCCGCAGATCATGGCCGGGCTGAACCAGACCATCATGCTGGCGCTGTCGATGGTGGTCATCGCCGCCCTCGTCGGCGCAGACGGCCTCGGGGTGCCGGTGGTCCGCGCCCTCAACCAGGTGAACACGTCGCTGGGGTTCGAGAGCGGCTTCGTCATCGTCGTCGTGGCCATCATCCTCGACCGGATGCTGAACGCGGGAGAGAGCAAATGACCGCCGCGGTGCGCATCGACAACGTCTCCATCGTCTTCGGCGACGACCCGGCCGCGGCCCTGCCGCTGATGGACCAGGGGCTGGACCGCGCCACGGTGATGGAGCGCACGGGCCAGGTGCTCGGCGTCCATGACTGCAGCCTCGAGGTCGAGGAAGGCGAGATCCTCGTGCTCATGGGCCTCTCCGGCTCCGGCAAATCCACGCTGCTGCGGGCGGTCAACGGGCTGAATCCCGTGGCGCGCGGGCACGTGGAGGTCAACGATGGCGGCGCGATGGTCAACGTCACCCATGCCGCCCCCGCCGACCTGCGCCGGATCCGGCGCGAGCGCGCGACCATGGTGTTCCAGCAATTCGGCCTGCTGCCCTGGCGCACGGTGGCCGAAAACGTCGGCCTCGGGCTGGAGCTCGGCGGCATGTCCCGGGGGGGGGGGGGGGGGGGGGGGGGGGGGGGGGGGGGGGGGGGGGGGAGGTGGGGGGGGGGGGGGGGGGGGGGGGGGGGGGGGGGGGGGGGGAAACCCCCCCCCCAAAACCCCCCCGCGCCATCGCGGTGGTGGAGGCGCAATCCTCCTTCTCCACCACCTATGTGCTGCGGTTCCGCCGCTCCACCGTCA
>NZ_JBOCEF010000070.1:0-18362 GCF_050586345.1 Rhodovulum sp. DZ06 | reverse complement strand
CCCCCCCCCCCCCCCCCCCCCCCCCCCCCCCCCCCCCCCCCCCCCCCCCCCCCCCCCCCCCCCCCCCCCCCCCCCATATCCCCACCAAATGACAAGGGGCGCGCCGGCGCCCGGGCGCGCCCCCTGCCCCGCTACCGCAAAGACGTCACGCCTTCGGGTAGCCGATCTCCTTCAGCGACGCGGCGATCTCGTCCAGGATCGCCGGATCGTCGATGGTGGCGGGCATCTTGAACTCCTGCCCGTCGGCCATCTTGACCATGGTCGCGCGCAGGATCTTGCCCGAGCGGGTCTTGGGCAGGCGTTTGACCACCAGCGCCATCTTGAAGGCCGCGACCGGGCCGATCTGGTCGCGCACCAGCTTGACGCATTCCTTGGTGATCTCCTCGTGCGGGCGGTTCACGCCGGCGTTGAGCACCAGGAAGCCCATGGGCGCCTGGCCCTTCAGCTCGTCCGCCGCGCCGATCACCGCGCATTCGGCGACGTCGGGGTGCGAGGCCAGGACCTCCTCCATCGCGCCGGTCGAAAGCCGGTGGCCCGCCACGTTGATGACGTCATCGGTGCGCGCCATGATGTAGAGGTACCCGTCCTCGTCGATCATCCCCGCATCGCCGGTCTCATAGTAGCCCGGGAAGTGGTCGAGATACGACTTGCGGAACCGCGCCTCGGCGTTCCACAGGTTCGGCAGGGTGCCCGGCGGCAGCGGCAGCTTGACCGCGATCGCGCCAAGCTCGCCGGGTTTCATCGGGTGCCCCGCCTCGTCGAGGATCTGCACGTCGTAGCCGGGCATGGCCACGGTCGGCGAGCCGAGCTTGATCTCCATGGCCTCGATCCCCAGCGGGTTCGCGGCGATGGCCCAGCCGGTCTCGGTCTGCCACCAGTGGTCGACCACGGGCACCTTCAGCAGGTCCTTCGACCACTCGATGGTCGCCGGGTCGGCGCGCTCGCCCGCCAGGTACAGCGCGTTCAGGCAGGACATGTCGTACTTGCCGATGAACTCGCCCTTCGGGTCCTGCTGGCGCACGGCGCGGATGGCCGTCGGCGCGGTGAAGAAGGAGCGCACCTTGTGCTCCGAGATCACCCGCCAGAAGGTGCCCGGGTCGGGGGTGCCGACGGGCTTGCCCTCGAACACGATGGTGGTGTTGCCGTTCAGGAGCGGGCCGTAGCAGATGTAGCTGTGGCCCACGACCCAGCCCACGTCCGAGGCCGCCCAGAACACGTCGCCCGGGGCGACGTTGTAGATGTTCTTCATCGTCCAGGTCAGCGCCACCATGTGCCCGCCATTGTGGCGGATGACGCCCTTGGGCTGGCCGGTGGTCCCGGAGGTGTAGAGGATGTAGAGCGGATCGTTCCCCTTCACCGGCACGCAGTCCGCCGGGGCCACGCCGTACTGGAAGGCGTGCCAGTCGACGTCGCGGCCCTCCTCCAGGTGCGCAACCTCCTGCTCGCGCTGGAAGATCACGCAGAAGTCGGGCTTGTGCGCCGACTGCTCGATCGCGCCGTCGAGCAGCGGCTTGTAATGGACCACGCGGCCCGGCTCGATCCCGCAGGACGCGGCGATGATCGCCTTGGGCTTGCAGTCGTCGATGCGCACCGCGAGTTCGTGCGCCGCGAAGCCGCCGAACACGACCGAGTGCACGGCGCCGATGCGCGCGCAGGCGAGCATCGCCTCGAGCGCCTCGGGGACCATCGGCATGTAGATGATGACGCGGTCGCCCTTCTCGACGCCCTTGGCGCGCAGCGCGCCGGCGAGCGCGGCGACGCGGTTCTTCAGCTCCGAAAAGGTGATGACATGCTTGGTGCCGGTCACCGGGCTGTCATGGATGATCGCCGCCTGCGCGCCGCGGCCGGCGTCGACATGGCGGTCGACCGCGTTGAAGCAGGTGTTGGTCACGCCGTCGGCGAACCATTCATAGAGGGGGGCGTTTTCGTCCGAGAGCGCCTTCGTGGGCTTCTCGAACCAGTCCACCGCGCCCGCGGCCTCCATCCAGAAGGCCTCGGGATCGGCTTTCCAGCCTTCGTAAACCTCTTTGTAACCCATGGGTCTTCTCCTCCTTGGGGCGCGGGCCTGTTTGCGCCCGCGCATCCGCCCCGCCGCGCCGATGTTCCAAGCGCGCGCGGCAAGGGCCTTGGCCGCGACGCGATCCCGGGCCGGGGATCGCGGGCGGCGCGAAGCCGATGGACGGGGGCTCCCCCCCGCGCATCGGCGCCGGACGGGCGCGCCGGGCCGGGCGCGCCCGCCCTTTCTCTCAGCCGCTTCGCCCTGGGGCGCGCGGGGTCATGCCTTCGCCCTCAGGCGTAGACATGGGTCGGCGTTCCGGCGAGGGCGCTGATGTTCAGCAGCCCGCGCGCGGTGATCGAGGGGGTGACGATATGGGCGCGGTTGCCCATGCCCATCAGGATCGGCCCCACCTCCAGCGCGCCCGCCATGGTCTTGAGGATGTTGCGCATCCCCGAGGCGGCGTCGGCGTTGGGCAGCACCAGGATGTTGGCGGCGCCGGTCATGCGGCTGTGCGGGAACACCCGCTCGCGCAGCTCGGGGTTCAGGGCCGCGTCGGCATGCATCTCGCCCTCGTACTGGAAGTCCACCCGGCGGTGGTCCAGCAGGTCCATGGCGGCGCGCATCTTGCGGCCCGATTCCGTGTCGAGGTTGCCGAACTGCGAATGCGACAGCAGCGCCACCTTCGGCTCCAGCCCGAAGCGGCGCACGTGGCGGGCGGCGCCGATGCAGATCTCGGCGACCTCCTCGGCGGTCGGGTCGGGATGCACATGGGTGTCGGCGATGAAGACGAGGTTGTTCTCCATCAGCATGAGCGAGATCGCGCCGACCGGCTGCTGCTCGGGCTTGGCCAGCAGCTGGGTGACGTAGTTGAGGTGCCACAGGTACTGGCCGAAGGTGCCGCAGATCATGCTGTCCGCCTCGCCGCGATGGACCATGACGGCGGCGATGGCGGTGGTGTTGGTGCGCATGATCGCCTGCGCCAGCGCCGGGGTGACGCCGCGGCGGGCCATCAGGCGGTAATACGTCTCCCAGTACGACCGATACCGGGGATCGTCCTCGGGGTTCACCACCGAGAAATCGGTCCCGAGCTTGAGCGGCAGGCCGTAACGTTCCAGCCGCTGCTCGATGATCCGCGGACGGCCGACGAGGATCGGCTTGTCGGTCATCTCCTCGAGCATCCCGTGGGCGGCGCGCAGCACCCGCTCATCCTCGCCCTCGGCGAAGACGATGCGGCGGTCGGCCTGGGCCGCGGCCTCGAAGACCGGGCGCATCACGAGGGCGGAGCGGAACACCGAGTGCTCCAGCTTGTCGCGATAGGCGGTCATCTCGGCGATGGGGCGGGTGGCGACGCCGCTGTCCATCGCCGCCTGCGCGACGGCGCTGGCGACGGCGGCCAGCAGGCGCGGATCGAAGGGCTTGGGGATCAGGTATTCGGGGCCGAAGACCAGCCGCTCGCCCTGGTAGGCCGCCGCCGCCTCGGCGGACCCGGCCTGCATCGCGAGGTCCGCGACCGCCTTGACGCAGGCCAGCTTCATCGCCTCGTTCACCTCGGTCGCGCCGACATCGAGCGCGCCGCGGAAGATGAAGGGGAAGCACAGGACGTTGTTGACCTGGTTCGGGTAATCCGAGCGGCCGGTGGCGATGATCGCGTCGGGCTTGGCGGCGCGCGCCTCCTCCGGCACGATCTCGGGGTTCGGGTTGGCGAGCGCGAAGATGATCGGCTTGTCGGCCATCGTCGCGACCATCTCGCGGCTCAGCACCCCGGCGGCGGAGAGGCCGAGGAACATGTCCGCGCCCTTGATCGCCTCGGTCAGCGTCGCGGGCTCCTCGCCCTCCTCGCTCGGCTGGGCGAACTCGGCCTTCTGCGGGTTCATGTCGACGTTGCGGCCTTCATGCACGAGGCCGTGGATGTCGTAGAGATGCACGTTCTCGCGCCGCGCGCCGAGCGACAGCAGCAGGTTGAGGCAGGCGATGCCCGCCGCGCCGCCGCCGGTCGAGACGATCTTGATGTCCTCGATCTTCTTGCGGGCCACGCGCAGCGCGTTGTAGAGCGCGGCGCCCACGACGATGGCGGTGCCGTGCTGGTCGTCGTGGAAGACGGGAATGTTCATCCGCCGACGGCACTCGGCCTCGACGATGAAGCAGTCGGGCGCCTTGATGTCCTCGAGGTTGATGGCCCCGAAAGTGGGCTCCATCGCGGTGACGATGTCGGCGAGCTTGTGCGGGTCGGGCTCGTTCACCTCGATATCGAAGCAGTCGATATTGGCGAATTTCTTGAACAGGACCGCCTTGCCCTCCATCACCGGCTTGGAGGCGGCGGCGCCGATGTTCCCGAGGCCCAGCACGGCCGAGCCGTTGGAGACCACGGCCACGAGGTTGCCGCGGCTGGTGTAGTCGTAGGAGGCCTTCTCGTCCTTGACGATCTCGAGGCACGCCTCGGCCACGCCCGGCGAGTAGGCCCGCGACAGGTCCCGCTGGTTGGCCAGCGGCTTGGTCGCCCGGATCTCGAGCTTGCCGGGTTTCGGCAGGCGGTGGTAATCCAGCGCCGCCTGGCGGTTCGACTGGGTCTTGTCGTCCTCGACGCTCATGGCGCTCCGTCCTTCTCTTCCCGTTTGCGCGGGGCCCTTGTGTCCGGGCCCTTTCGCGCGCGGCGCCGGGCGGGCGATCCCCCCGGCGCGCGTGTTCAGTTCATGTCGCGGGCCCCGCCGGGCGGCGGAACAACATGCGACGCATCTTCGGCGTTCTGCCGATTTCCTGCGCGGGCGCAATGCGCGACAGCGCCGCGAGCGCGTCCATCTCACGCTCGACCTTTTTCATCCGCAGGTCGAGTGAAACGGCGCCGCCGGGGCGAATTCCCGCGGCGAAGAATTCGGCATAGCCCCCGACCGGGTAGTGAAACCCGCAGGACCAGGTGGAAATCGCCGCGTCGAAGCCGGTTTCGGGCAGCGGATCGCGGGTCGGGTTGACCAGCCGCACCGCGGGCCCCTCGGCGGCGCAGAGCGCGCCGGCGATGGAAAGCTGGGCGTATCCGGCGCCTTCCGCGCCCCAGAAATGGCCGCGATAGGCGCTCTGCTCGATATCGACGAGGATCACCTCGGCCGGGGACAGCATCCGCGACAGGAACGCGGTCACGAGGCCATGCCCGCAGCCGATATCCACCAGCGTGCCGCCGCGCACGCAGTCGAGATGCGGGGCCATTTCCTCGGCATCCGCGCGCGCGGCCTCGATCGCCGAGGCGACGATCAGCGGACCGCGGCTTTCGACCTGGGCGCGCAGCGGGCCGTCATCGCCCGCCGCCCAGGCCTTGACGCAGGAGCCGGGGATCGGCGCGGTGCGCTGGAGCGCGAGCTGCATCGCCGCGTCGACCGAGAGGCCCTGCAGCGCCGGCAGACCGGCCTGCGCCGCCGCCGCATCGCAGGCGACCGAAAGGCAGGCGCGGGCCTGGAACGGGGCGAAGAGGTTGCGCCCGCCCGACGCGCCCTCGGGCGGCGGGGCGAGCAGGTCGAACGGCCGGGCGGGCTGCTCGGCGGATTGGGCGGGGGACGCGGGCGAGACGGTGGACATGGCGACTCCGATCCGGCGCGGAACGCGGCGGTGCGCCGCGGCGCCGATAGGGCTTGCTGAAAGGCCTTTCAACCCTATGTCACCAGAAGTGGAGATCCCGTTGACCAGGCGCGCCGCGCCGCGGGGCCCCTCCGCGCCCCGCCGAGCCCGCGTGCCCCCGCACGCAGACCCGACCTGCGCGCGGAAGAGCGCGCGCCCAAGATCAACAAGAAGGTTTCTCCGATGGTATCCCGCACGCTTGAACGGTTCTTCGCCCACGAGGCGGCAGGGGGCGTCGTGCTCGCCCTCGCCGCCGCGCTGGCGATGATCGTCAGCAACTCCTCCCTCTCGCCGATCTACCACGAATTCCTCAACCTGCCCGTGGCCGTGACCGTGGACGGGGAGGGCGTGGCCAAGTCCATGCTGCTGTGGATCAATGACGGCCTGATGGCGATCTTCTTCCTGCTGGTGGGGCTGGAGCTGAAGCGCGAGATGCTCGAGGGGCGGCTGAGGAAGCCCTCGGCCGTGGCCCTGCCGGGCGTCGCGGCGATCGGCGGCGTGCTGGTGCCCGCGGCGATCTACGCGGCGATCAACTGGGGGAACCCGGTGACGATCAGCGGCTGGGCGATCCCGGCGGCCACCGACATCGCCTTCGCGCTGGGCGTGCTGGCGCTGCTGGGCAACCGCGTGCACCCGTCGCTGAAGATCTTCCTGCTGACGCTGGCGATCCTCGACGACCTCGCGGCCATCCTGATCATCGCGGCCTTCTACACGGCCGAGCTGAAGATGACCTACCTGCAGTCGGCGCTGGTGCCGCTGGCGGTCCTGGCCTGGCTGAACTGGCGCGGCACGCACCGCATCGCGCCCTTCCTGATCGTCGGCGCCGCGCTGTGGTTCTTCGTGCTGAAGTCGGGCGTTCACGCCACCGTCGCGGGCGTGGTCACGGCGTTCTTCATCCCGCTCAAGGACCGCTGGGGCAAGTCGCCGCTGCACAGCCTCGAGCACGCGCTGCACCCCTGGTCGGCCTTCGCGATCCTGCCGATCTTCGCCTTCGCCAACGCGGGCATCAGCTTCACCGGCATGACCTTCGGCAGCCTGATGGACCCGGTGCCGCTGGGCATCGCCGCGGGCCTGTTCTTCGGCAAGCAGATCGGCGTGTTCAGCTTCGCCTGGATCATGGTCAAGACCGGCATGGCCAGGCTGCCCGACGGCATGGGCTGGCTGCATGTCCACGGGCTGTCGCTGCTCGCCGGCATCGGCTTCACCATGTCGCTGTTCATCGGCGGGCTGAGCTTCTCGACCCCCGAGCTGCAGAACGAGGTGCGCCTCGGCGTCATGTTCGGGTCCGGCGTCGCGGGCGTGATCGGCGCGCTGGTGCTGCTGATGGCGCCCTCGGCCCAGGCCGGGCGCAAGGACGAGGCCGAGGCCGAGACCGCGGCGGCCGCCGAGTGAAGAAGAGGTCGGGGCGCGCGCGGGGGATCCCCCCGCGCGCGCCCCGCTGAGCGTCCCGCCCGGCGCGGCGCGGCGCGGCGACGCGAGGGGGGCCCGGCCATCCGGCCGACCCGATCCCCCGACGAAGCTGCCCATGCCGTCCATGGCGCGTTTCCAATCCCGGTTTGCATTGGTTCGGCCCCCTGTTGACCGGGGGTCCGGTCCGCCCCGCAGCCGCCCCCGGACGGGGCGCCTGCAGGCGAAAGCGTCGGCGCCCGCCCCGGTCCCGGGGCGGGCGCCTTTTTCATGCGCGCCTCAGGCGCGGGCCTGCTTGATCAGCTCGAGGATGTTCTTCGCGGCCTCGGGGATGTTGGTCCCCGGCCCGAAGATCGCCTTCACCCCGGCGGACTTGAGGAACTCGTAATCCTGCTGCGGGATCACGCCGCCGCAGATCACCAGGATCTCGCCCGCGCCCTGGTCCTGCAGCGCCTTGATCAGCTGCGGGGCCAGCGTCTTGTGCCCGGCGGCCTGCGAGGAGATGCCGACCACGTGGACGTCGTTGTCGATGGCGTCCTGCGCGGCCTCTTCCGGGGTCTGGAACAGCGGGCCCACGTCGACGTCGAAGCCGATGTCGGCGAAGGCGGTGGCGATCACCTTGGCGCCGCGGTCATGGCCGTCCTGGCCCATCTTGACCACCAGCATGCGCGGGCGGCGGCCCTCTTCCTCGGCGAAGGTCTCGACGTCCTTCTGGATCTGGGCGAAGCCCGCGTCGCCTTCATAGGCGGCGCCGTACACGCCCGACAGCGTCTTCACCTCGGCGCGATGGCGCCCGAATACCTTCTCCATGGCGTCCGAAATCTCCCCGACCGTGGCCCGCGCGCGGGCGGCTTCGACGGCGGCGGCGAGCAGGTTCCCCTCGCCGCTCTCGGCGACCTTCGTCAGGTCCGCCAGCGCCGCGTCGCAGGCGGCCTGGTCGCGGGTCGCGCGGATCTTCTCGATCCGGGCGACCTGGGACTTGCGCACCGCCACGTTGTCGACGTCGAGGATGTCGATCGGGTCCTCGGTCTCGCGGCGGTACTTGTTGACCCCGACGATCACTTCCTCGCCGCGGTCGATATTGGCCTGGCGCATGGCCGCGGCCTCTTCGATCTTCAGCTTGGGCATGCCCGAGGCGACGGCCTTGGTCATGCCGCCCATCTGCTCGACCTCTTCGATCAGCGCCCAGGCCTTCTCGACCAGCTCATTGGTCAGGCTCTCGACATAGTAGGAGCCGGCGAGCGGGTCGACGACCTTGGTGACCCCGGTCTCTTCCTGCAGGATCAGCTGGGTGTTGCGCGCGATGCGGGCAGAGAATTCGGTCGGCAGCGCGATCGCTTCATCCAGAGCGTTGGTGTGCAGCGACTGGGTGCCGCCGAGCGCCGCCGACATCGCCTCATAGGCCGTGCGGATGACGTTGTTGTAGGGGTCCTGCTCCTGCAGCGACACGCCCGAGGTCTGGCAGTGGGTGCGCAGCATGGACGAGCCGGGCTTCTTCGGCGCGAACTCCTCCATCACCCGCGACCACAGCAGGCGGGCGGCGCGCAGCTTGGCGGCCTCCATGAAGAAGTTCATGCCGATGGCGAAGAAGAAGGACAGGCGCGGCGCGAAGGCGTCGACGTCGAGGCCCGCCTTCAGCGCGGCGCGCACGTATTCCCGCCCGTCCGCGATGGTGAAGGCCAGCTCCTGCACCAGGTTCGCCCCGGCCTCCTGCATGTGATAGCCGGAGATGGAGATCGAGTTGAACTTCGGCATGTCCGTGGAGGTGAAGCCGATGATGTCCGCGATGATCTTCATCGAGGGCTCGGGCGGGTAGATATAGGTGTTGCGGACCATGAACTCCTTCAGAATGTCATTCTGAATGGTGCCCGAGAGGACCGCGCGGTCCACGCCCTGCTCCTCGCCCGTGACGATGAAGTTGGCGAGGATCGGGATCACCGCGCCGTTCATGGTCATCGAGACCGAGATCTTGTCGAGGGGGATGCCGTCGAAGAGGATCTTCATGTCCTCGACGCTGTCGATGGCGACGCCCGCCTTGCCCACGTCGCCGACGACGCGCGGATGGTCCGAGTCGTAGCCGCGATGGGTCGCGAGGTCGAAGGCCACCGACACGCCCTGCTGCCCGGCGGCGAGCGCCTTGCGGTAGAAGGCGTTGGATTCCTCGGCCGTCGAGAAGCCCGCATACTGGCGGATGGTCCAGGGACGGCCCGCATACATGGTCGCCCGCGGGCCGCGCACGTAAGGCGCCATGCCCGGCACGCCGCCCAGGTGCGGCAGGCCCTCGACGTCAGCCTCGGTATAGAGCGGCTTGACGTCGATCCCCTCGAGCGTGTTCCAGGTCAGCTCCTCGGGGTCGCGGCCCTTCAGCTCCTTGCGCGCCAGCTCGCGCCATTTCTCAAGCTTGTCGTCGCTCATCGGTTCCTCCGGTCCCTGTTCCCCCGCGCAGGGGGCCTTCCTGGCGGCGGGCGCGCGCCCGTCCGATCCATCCCGGCGCCGCGGCCATGCCCGGCGCCCGTTTCCGCGGCCCGGCCCTTCGCAAAGCGCCCGCGCCGCCCTATCTGTCCGGGGCGTCCAGACTTCGGAGAACCCATGTCCCCTCGCCTTCGCGCCCGTGCCGCCGCCGCCCTCGTGATCCTCGCCGCGCCCCTCGGGGCTGCAGCGCAGGAGGAGGACCCGATGGCCGAGTACCTCTGGACCGCGCGGCCCGTGATCGTCTTCGCCGACAGCGACCGCGACCCGCGCTTCGTGCGCCAGCTCCAGGAGCTGGAGCGCGAGGCGGAGGCGCTGGCCGAGCGGGACGTGGTCATCCTGACCGACACCGCCCCCGAGCCGCGGTCCGAGCGCAGCGCGCTGCGCCGCAAGTACCGCCCGCACGGGTTCAACGTGCTGCTCATCGGCAAGGACGGCGAGATCAAGCTGCGCCGCCCGGTCGTCATCACCGCCGACGACGTCACCCGGATGATCGACCGGATGCCGATGCGGCAGCGGGAGATGGGGCGGCGCTAGGCCCCCGGCCCGCGCTTCATCCCCCTGAGGGGGCCCGAAGGCCCTCCCCCCTCGCGGGGCCCGAAGGCCCCTGCCCCCGCCCCGGGGATCCCTTCACGGACCCCGGGGCGGCGGCGGCATGGATCACTCGAATTCCATGATCACTTCGTCGACGGCCATGCTGTCGCCGGCCGCGGCGTTGATCTTGGACACCACGGCCTTCTTCTCGGCGCGCAGCACGTTCTCCATCTTCATCGCCTCGACGGTGCAGAGCGCCTGGCCCTCCTGCACCTCGTCGCCGACCTCGACGTTGATCGACACCACGAGGCCCGGCATCGGGCAGAGCAGCATCTTCGAGGTGTCCGGCGGCAGCTTCTCGATCATGTGCTGCGCCAGCTGGGCCGCGCGCGGGTTGCGCACGGTGACCACCATGTCGGCGCCGCGATAGCGCATGCGGAAGCCCGCGCCATGCTTGTCGATCTTGATGGTCATCGGCGCGCCGTCGACGGTGGCGTGGCACAGGCTGTCGCCCGGGGTCCAGCGGGTGTGGACCTCGACCTCGCGCCCGTCGATGGCGACGCGCGCGCCCTCGTCGATGGCCGAGAGCTCGACCGGGTAGTCGGTCTTGGCCACGGTCACCACCCAGTTCGGGTCGACGGTGCGGGCGTGGTTGCGCATGGCGCCGGAGATCTTCGCGTCACGCTCCTCGCGCACCTCTTTCAGGTACGCGGCCACGGCGGCGAGGCGCACGGCGGTCTCGGCGTCCGGGGTCACGCCCTCGAAGCCCTCGGGGTATTCCTGCTCGATGAAAGCGGTGGAGATGTCGCCCGAGATGAATTTCGGGTGGTCCATCACCGCGGCGCAGAAGGGCAGGTTGTGGCCGATGCCCTCGACCTCGAACCCGTCGAGCGCGTCGCGCATCACCTCGATCGCCTCGCCGCGGGACGGGGCCCAGGAGCAGAGCTTGGCGATCATCGGGTCGTAGAACATCGAGATCTCGCCGCCCTCGAACACGCCGGTGTCGTTGCGCACGGCGCGGGTCGCGGTGGCTTCTTCCGCCGGGGGCCGGTAGCGGGTCAGGCGGCCGATGGAGGGCAGGAAGTTGCGGAACGGATCCTCGGCGTAGAGGCGGGATTCGATGGCCCAGCCGTTGATGCCGATGTCCGACTGCTTGAGCGACAGCTTCTCGCCCCAGGCGACGCGGATCATCTGCTCCACCAGGTCCACGCCGGTGATCAGCTCGGTCACCGGGTGTTCCACCTGCAGGCGGGTGTTCATCTCGAGGAAGTAGAAGTTCTTGTCGCCGTCGACGATGAACTCCACCGTGCCGGCCGAGCAGTAGTCCACGGCCTTGGCCAGCGCCACGGACTGCTCGCCCATGGCCTTGCGGGTGGCCTCGTCGAGGAAGGGCGACGGGGCCTCCTCGATCACCTTCTGGTTCCGGCGCTGGATCGAGCACTCGCGCTCATTGAGGTAGATGCACTCGCCGTGCTTGTCGCCGAGGACCTGGATCTCGATATGGCGCGGCTGGGTGACGAATTTCTCGATGAAGATGCGGTCGTCGCCGAAGGAGGACTTCGCCTCGTTCTTCGAGAGCTGGAAGCCCTCGCGCGCCTCGTCGTCGGTCCAGGCGATGCGCATGCCCTTGCCGCCGCCGCCGGCGGAGGCCTTGATCATCACCGGGTAGCCGATCTCGTTGGAGATCTTCACCGCCTCGTCGGCATCGGCGATCAGGCCCATGTAGCCCGGGACGGTCGAGACGCCGGCTTCCTGGGCCAGCTTCTTCGAGGTGATCTTGTCGCCCATCGCCTCGATCGCGCCGGCGGGCGGGCCGATGAAGGCGACGCCGAGGTCTTCGAGCGCCTTGGCGAATTTCGCGTTCTCGGACAGGAAGCCGTAGCCGGGATGCACGGCCTCGGCGCCGGTGTCCTTGATCGCCTGCAGGATCTTGTCCATGACGATGTAGGATTCCGAGGCCGGGGGCGGGCCGATATGCACCGCCTCGTCGGCCATGCGCACGTGCAGCGCGTGCTTGTCGGCGTCCGAGTAGACGGCGACCGTCTGGATGCCCATCTTGCGCGCGGTCTTGATGACGCGGCAGGCGATCTCGCCCCGGTTCGCGATCAGGATCTTCTTGAACATGTGCCCTCCTCAGCGCCCGAACGGGCGCGCCTTGGCTTCGGACGCAGGCGCGCCGACGGAAAGAAAACCGCCCGCAACGGGCCGCCGGGGGGCGGCCGCGCGCAGGCGCATGGGTGCGGAGCGCCGGGCCATGACGGCGCGGCGCGTGGTATCGGTGATGCGGATGTCCGCGGCGGCGGGCGCGGAGGTCAGTCCTCGCGCCAGGGGCGCGGCGGTCAGTCCTCGTCCGGCAGGATCACGAGGACGCCCCACATGATGCCCACCAGCCCGAAGGTCGTGCCGAACGCCCCGGCGAGCATGGCCGAGATCAGCTCGCGGTCCTCGGAGCCATGCACCAGCGTGCCGAAGCCGCCGATGTCCAGCCACAGGATCGCCAGCAGCGTGGTCCAGCCCGCGAGCACCCCGTGCAGGGCGTGCTTGGCCACGAAGCGGACCAGCTTGAACGGGTCGTAGGGTTCGCGTTGCTGCATGACGGGTCGCTCCTTCCCCACCACAGGTGGCGCGGGACGGCCCCGCGTCGAGGGCGGGACCAGCCTGGAGGGCAACATATGCGAAATCGTTAATCATTACAGCGCGTCCCCGGGCCGCGGGCGGGCGCGGCGCGCGGCATGGCGGCGCCAGCGGCGGCGGTTCTCGGGGTTCGAGAGGAGCGCGTGGACCGTCTCCTCCATCGCCGCGCGGGGGGCCTGGGGGGCGTCGATGCGGCCCCCGGCGGTGACCATGACGCGCACGGCGCCGGCCTCCGCCCCCGCATCCACCGCGCCGTCGCCCTGCGCGCCCTCGCCCGAATGGTCGGTCATCACCTCGACCACCGGCACGAAGCCGCGGGTGCGCTGGAGGGCGCGCCACAGGTCCTGGCGGATCTGGCGGGCGTGTTCGACCCGGAAGCGGCGGCGCGACAGCCCCTCGACGCGCGGCGCGGGCACGTCCCAGGCGGCATGGACGGCGAGGTCCATGCGCGCCGGGCCGCGGGCCGGGGCGATCCGGGCGACGTCGTCTTCGTGGGTGATGCGCCAGCGGGCGGTCATGTCGGGTCGGGTCCTTGCGGTTCGTCTGTTGCGCGCAGCGTCAAGCGGCGTCGGGTCGCCGGGCGATGCAGTCCACCTCCACCAGCGCGTCGACAGCGAGGGCCGTGACCCCGATGGCGGTGCGGGCGGGCAGTTTTCCGGGCTCGAAATACCGGGTGTAGACGGCGTTGAAGGCGGCGAAGTCGCGCTTGAACTCGGTCAGGTACACCCGGCACATCGAGACGTCGGCGAAGGAGAGGTCGAGGCCCTCCAGCACCAGCTTGAGGTTGTCCATCACCCGCGTGGCCTGCGCCTCGATCCCGTCCGGGAGCGGCGCGTCGGGGGCGGCGGGGTCCGTGGGCATCTGCCCGGTCAGGAACACCCAGCCGCCATCCTCGGCCGCGTGTTGGAAGGGGCCTACGGGCGTCGGGGCGCCGGGAACCATGTGGTAGGTCACATTGGACTCAGGCCACTGTCGGGAAGTCGGGAACGAGCGTGTGTGCTCCCGCACCAAAACCCTATCAACGACATCCTTCGGCTCTTCAGTCTCCCTCCGGATGAGAAAGTCCTCGTCGATCTCGAGCCCTCGAATGCCCCAGAACCCATGCCCAAGATGGGCGAAGAGATCTTTGGACCTGAAGTTTGCCGAGTCGCTGGAGTGATCTTCGATGGTACGTCGCACGGAGGCCTTCCAATGCGGAGTAAGATCGCGATCCGTCGTCCTCTCGATGTACTCGTACAGGTCTGCGTATCGAGCAGCTCCACCGAGCTCCTCGAACGCCTCGTAGATCTCCTCAACCCACTTCATGCGCCCCTCACAGCGGAATGTTGTCGTGCTTCTTCCAGGGGTTCTCGAGCTTCTTGTTCCGCAGCGCCGCGAAGGCGCGGGCGACGCGGCGGCGGGTCGACTTGGGCATGATCACCTCGTCGATGAAGCCCTTCTCGGCCGCCACGAACGGGTTCGCGAAACGGTCCTCGTAGTTCTTCGTGCGCTCGGCGATCTTCTCCGCATCGCCCAGCTCCGAGCGGTACAGGATCTCCACCGCGCCCTTGGCGCCCATCACCGCGATCTCGGCGGTCGGCCAGGCGTAGTTCACGTCGCCGCGCAGGTGCTTGGAGGCCATGACGTCATAGGCGCCGCCGTAAGCCTTGCGGGTGATGACGGTCACCTTCGGCACCGTCGCCTCGCCATAGGCGAAGAGCAGCTTCGCGCCGTGCTTGATGACGCCGTTGTATTCCTGCGAGGTGCCCGGCAGGAAGCCCGGCACGTCGACCAGCGTCAGCACCGGGATCGAGAACGCGTCGCAGAAGCGCACGAACCGCGCGGCCTTGCGGGAGCTGTCGATGTCGAGGCACCCCGCCAGCACCATCGGCTGGTTGGCGACGACGCCCACGGTCTCACCCTCCATGCGGATGAAGCCGGTGATCATGTTCTTGGCGAAGTCTTCCTGGATCTCGAAGAAATCGGCCTCGTCGGCGATCTTCAGGATCAGTTCCTTCATGTCGTAGGGCTGGTTCGGGTTCTCGGGCACCAGGGTGTCGAGCGAGTCCTCCTGCCGGTCGACCGCGTCGAAGAAGGGCCGCACAGGCGGCTTCTCGCGGTTCGAGAGGGGGAGGAAGTCCACGAGGCGGCGGACCTCTTCCAGCGCTTCCACGTCGTTCTCGAAGGCGCCGTCGGCGACCGAGGACTTCCTGGTGTGGGTCGAGGCGCCGCCGAGCTCTTCAGCCGTGACGACTTCGTTGGTCACCGTCTTCACCACGTCGGGGCCGGTGACGAACATGTAAGACGAATCCTTCACCATGAAGATGAAGTCGGTCATGGCAGGCGAGTAGACCGCGCCGCCCGCGCAGGGGCCCATGATCACCGAGATCTGCGGGACGACGCCCGAGGCCATGATGTTGCGCTGGAACACCTCGGCATAGCCGGCGAGGGAGGCGACGCCCTCCTGGATGCGCGCGCCGCCGGAATCGTTCAGGCCGATGACCGGCGCGCCGTTGCGCATCGCCATGTCCATGACCTTGCAGATCTTCAGCGCGTGGGTTTCCGACAGCGAGCCGCCGAACACCGTGAAGTCCTGGGAGAAGACATAGACCTGGCGGCCGTTGATCGTGCCCCACCCGGTGACGACGCCGTCGCCATAGGGGCGCTGCTCTTCCATGCCGAAATCGGTGCAGCGATGGGCCACGAACATGTCGTATTCCTCGAAGCTGTCCGCATCGAGAAGCAGTTCGATCCGCTCGCGCGCCGTCAGCTTGCCCTTGGCATGCTGGCTGTCGATCCGGCGCTGACCGCCGCCAAGGCGCGCGGTCTCGCGGCGCTGCTCAAGCTCTTCGAGGATGTTCTGCATTGGGCTCCCTCCGCATCCCTGGTTCGGCGGCGACACTATCTTTCCTTTCGCGCCTGCGAAACGATTGAATCGTGGATATGCGTAGTTTACAAAGTCGCACGCCTGCAAATTGCGAATTTGCGAACTTTCCGCCACGGAGCCCGCCATGATCCCAGACGCCGCACGGGGTTTCACACCCCGCTTCGACGACCCCGAGCAGGACTCGGAGCGGCTCATCAGCCATGTCGTCGCGCTCTCGGATCGCGGCGCCCTCGAGGCGGTCCCGGGCGCCTCGCTCTACCACGCCCACTACGCCGCCGCGCATGACTGGATGATGGCGCAGTACTGGGACCGCTGCCTGCACGCGCGGCTCGAGCGGTATTACACCCGCGGCCCCGAGGATGCGGGCGCGACCCTCTATGACGCCGAGCGCGACGCCATGGCCCGGTTCGAGGCGCTGGGCCAGCCCGAGCGCGTGCGCCGGATGCGCCGGGCGCATTGCGCGGTCCTGCGCACCGATGTCCGGGCCCATGCCGATTTCGTCCGCAAGGGCTTCCGCCCCGACCCGCGGACCGGCGCCCCGGAGGCCGAGCAGCACGAAGGCTTCGAGAAGACCGCGGCGCGCCTCGCCGCCCTCAGGGCCGAATGCCTGCCGCAGCTGCGCGAGGGGCGGGCCGAATGCGCCCGCCTCGGGGCCGATGCGCGCGAGCTGGCCCAATGGGACCGCTGGATCGCGGAGATGGAGACCGGCGCCCCCGCCCCCCGCGCGGACAAGCCCGACCCGGCGAAGATGGACGAGGACCTGTTCTGGACGCTGATCGGCGACCCGGCGGTCCCCGCCGCCGAACGGCTCGCCGACCTGCCCGACCGCCTCGCGGCCTACAGGCCGGGGGAGATCCGCAGGTTCGGGATGATGGCGCTGGAAAAGCTCGAGGCCGCGTATCGCGCGGACATCTGGGCGCTGGCCTGGCTTCTGCGCGGCGGCTGCTCGGACGACGCTTTCGACGGGTTCCGCGCGGGGCTGATCCTGGCCGGGCGCGCCGCCCATGCGCAGGCGCTGGCCGATCCCGACGGGTTCGACCCGCGGATCCCGGTCCAGGGCGACCTCGCGGCCCTCCTCGCCGCCCCCGCCGAGGCGCACGAGATGCGCGCGGGCAAGCCGATGCGCCCGCTGCGCGCGATGAAGATGAAGCTGGCCGGCCCGGCGTGGGAGGAAGGCGATCTGCCGACCCTCCTGCCCCGCATCGCCGCCGCGACGGAGGCCCCATGACCCGTTCCCAGAAACTCTATGCCGGGGTGGAGCTGCGCGAGGCGCGACGCGGCGCGGGCCTGACCCAGCGCGCCTTCGCCGAGGCGCTTGGGATCTCGCTGAGCTATCTCAACCAGATGGAGAACAACCACCGCCCCCTCTCGGCCGCGGTGGTGCTGGCGCTGGCGGACCGGTTCGGCTTCGACCTGTCGCGCCTTTCCGTGGGCGAATCCGACCGCATGGTGGCGGACATGAAGGAGGCGCTGGCCGATCCCGTCTTCGCGGGCGCCATGCCGCCGGTGGCGGACCTGCAGCTCGCCGCCTCCAACGCCCCCGCGCTGGCCCGCGCCTTCCTGCAGCTGCACCGCACCTGGCGGCAGACCAACGAGCGGCTCGCGTCCCTCGACGCCGCCCTCGGGCGCGGCGACGACAGCCTCGCCCCCCTGCCCTGGGAGGAGGTGCGCGACTTCTTCCATTACTGCGACAACTATATCGACGCCGTGGACAAGGCGGCCGAGGGCTTCGCCGCGCAGGCGGGCCTGGCGGATGCGGGGCCGGGCGAGGACCGCACCGCCCGCCTCGCCGCCTGGCTGTCCGCGCGCAAGGGGGTCGAGGTGGCGCTTTCCGCCGACGGCCCGCTGCGCCGCTTCGACGGCGAGGTCATCACCCTCTCGGCCCGCGCGCCGGCGCCGACGCGGGCCTTCCAGCTCGCCCACCAGGTCGCGCTGCTGTTCCACCACGAGCTGATCGAGGCGACGCTCGACCTCGCCGGGTTCCGCACCGAGGAGGCGCGGGAGATCTGCCGCATCGGCCTCGCCAATTATTTCGCCGGGGCGGCGATCATGCCCTATGCGCAGTTCATCGACGCCGCGGACGGAGAGCGCCACGACCTCGAGGCGCTGTCGGACCGCTTCGGCGCGTCGCTGGAACAGGTGGGCCAGCGCCTCTCGACCCTCCAGCGCCCGGGCGCCAAGGGGGTGCCTTTCTTCTTCGCCCGCGTCGACCAGGCCGGGACGGTGACCAAGCGCCACTCGGCCACGCGGCTCCAGTTCGCGCGCTATGGCGGGGCCTGCCCGCTCTGGAACGTGCACCAGGCGTTCGAGACCCCGGGCCGCCTGCTGCGCCAGCTGGCCGAAACCCCGGACGGAACCCGCTACATCTCGCTGGCCATGGATGTGAGCAAGCCGGGCGGCGGCTTCCGCGCCCCCACCCGCCGCTACGCCATCGCGCTGGGCTGCGAGATCCGACACGCGGGCCGCCTCGTCTATGCCGACGATCTCGACCTGACCCGCGACGCGGCGTTCGAGCCGATCGGGGTGTCCTGCCGGATCTGCGAGCGGCGCAACTGTCACCAGCGCTCGGTCCCACCGCTGCGCGCCGCGATCCATGTCGAGCGGGACCGGCGCGACGTGCTGCCTTACGCGTTGTACGACCAAGGCGCCATATCGCCGGACTCGGATTGACCCCCCCGCCGCACCCGGCCACGATCCTCTGGATTCTGTTAATGGACGCGCCCGCGGATCCGCCGCGCCCGCGTCCGGCGATGCACTCTGGGAGGTTGCGCCGATGACGATCGTTTCGATGCGTGTGAACGGGAAAGCCGTTGCTGGGGATGTGGAAGGGCGGACGCTTCTTTCGGCTTT